>NZ_JASCPP010000052.1:0-44333 GCF_029959745.1 Pseudomonas sp. PS01298
GGGCTTGCTCGCGAAGGCGGTGTGTCAGCGCCACATGAGCTGACTGGTCCACCGTATTCGCGAGCAAGCCCGCTCCCACATTGGATCGATGGTGCTTTTTAGATCACCACAAATCGACAAACCGGTTTACCGGTGGGCTTGCAAGCCCGTCTGCACGACACCGACCACTTGTGGGAGCTGGCTTGCCTGCGATGAATCCACCTCGGTATGCCAGAAGTATCGAGGTGATGCCATCGCGGGCAAGCCCGGCTCCCACACTGGATTGATGTTGCTTTTAGATCACGACAAATCGACAAACCGGTTTACCGGTGTGCCTGCAAGCCCGTCTGCACGACACCGACCACCTGTGGGAGCTGGCTTGCCTGCGATGAATTCACCTCGGTACATCAGAAGTATCGAGGCGATGCCATCGCGGGCAAGCCCGGCTCCCACACAAGCCGGGTCCGACACGCTGGCTAGATCACGAACAAATCGACAAGCCGGTTTACCGGTGGCTTGCAAGCCCGTCTGCACGACACCGACCCCTTGTGGGAGCTGGCTTGCCTGCGATGAATTCACCTCGGTCCTCCAGAAGTATCGAGGCGATGCCATCGCGGGCAAGCCCGGCTCCCACACAAGCCAGGTCCGAAACGCTGGCTGGATCACGAACAAATCGACAAACCGGTTTACCGGCATGCCTGCAAGCCCGTCTGCACGACACCGACCACCTGTGGGAGCTGGCTTGCCTGCGAATTCACCTCGGTCCTCCAGAAGTATCGAGGCGATGCCATCGCGGGCAAGCCCGGCTCCCACACAAGCCGGGTCCGACACGCTGGCTAGATCACGAATAAATCGACAAACCGGTTTACCGGTGTGGCTTCAAGCCGTGCCTGGTCTTTGCACAAGGCAAAAATCTCGGCGCTGCGCTGCGCGGTGAAGCGTGTGGCCAGGTTGGCCTTGAACTTGTCCTCCAGCAACGGAATGCCATCCACCCGACGCCGACGATGACCGATCGGGTATTCCACCGCGACCTGCTCGGTGCTGGAGCCGTCCTTGAAAAAC
The DNA here is from genome assembly GCF_029959745.1 of Pseudomonas sp. PS01298. Taxonomy (NCBI): domain Bacteria; kingdom Pseudomonadati; phylum Pseudomonadota; class Gammaproteobacteria; order Pseudomonadales; family Pseudomonadaceae; genus Pseudomonas; species Pseudomonas sp. PS01298. The sequence goes on from NZ_JASCPP010000052.1 coordinate 1,042, forward strand.
ACCTGCACCGCGTTGGCGATCGAGCGCTTGTCGGCTTCCAGGTATTCGCGGCTGTAGCGTGGGTCTTCGACGATGACCATCTTGTCGCGCAGCTCATCGATGATCGGGTGCGCCGCGTGGAATTCATCTTCGTACTGCTCGGCCACCAGGTTGCCGAACGCCAGCGGCACGGCGGTCATGTATTGCAGGCAGTGGTCACGGTCGGCGGCGTTGGCCAGTGGGCCGACCTTGGAAATGATGCGAATCGCCGACTCATGAGTGGTGATCACGATGCGTTCGATCTGGTGCAGGCGCTCCTTGACCTGCGGGTGCAAGGTCACCGCCGCCTCGCAGGCGGTTTGCGCATGGAACTCGGCGGGGAAGCTGATTTTGAACAGCACGTTCTCCATCACATAGGTGCCATACGGCTGGGACAGGCTGAACGCGCGCTTGTCTTCGGGCTTGAGGGCCAGGTCTTTGTTGGTGTGGCTGAACAGCACATCGTAGAACCCCCACTGCGGCGCACTCAGCACACCGGGGATGCCCATCTCACCGCGCAGGGCGATGTCCGCCAGGCGTACGCCACGGCTCGACGCGTCCCCCGCCGCCCAGGATTTGCGCGAGCCGGCGTTCGGCGCATGGCGGTAGGTGCGCAAGGCCTGGCCATCGACAAAGGCGTGAGACAGCGCCGCCAGCAGTTGCTCGCGATTGGCGCCCATCAGCTTGGCGGTGACGGCAGTCGAGGCGACTTTCACCAGCAGCACATGGTCAAGGCCGACGCGATTGAAGGAGTTTTCCAGTGCGATCACGCCCTGGATCTCATGCGCCATGATCATCGCTTCCAGCACCGCGCGCACGGTCAGCGGCGTATCGCCATTGGCCACGCGTTTCTGCGAGAGGTGATCGGCCACGGCCAGGATGCCGCCGAGGTTATCCGACGGGTGGCCCCACTCGGCGGCGAGCCAGGTGTCGTTGTAGTCGAGCCAGCGCACGATGCAACCGATGTCCCAGGCCGCCTTGACCGGGTCGAGGCGAAACGACGTGCCCGGCACCCGCGCGCCGAACGGCACCACCGTGCCCTCGACCATCGGCCCGAGGTGCTTGGTGCACTCGGGGAAACGCAGGGCCAGCAGCCCGCAACCGAGGGTGTCCATCAGGCAGTTGCGGGCGGTGTCCAGTGCCGCCTCGGAATCGATCCGGTAATCGAGGACGTAGTCGGCGATGTCCTGCAACACCTGGTCGTAGTCGGGGCGGTTGTTCTGGTCGACGTTGGTGCTCATGGCAGTTCTCCAAAAGTTAGGGGTTGTTCCATCCTCAGGGTCAGGTTGATGTGTCATGGCAGGTCTGATTGCCTGCCTTGGTCCTACGCAAATCCTCGCCCCCTTTGCAGGCGCTGGCTTGCCGGCGATAGCGGTTTGTCAGTTCAGACAAGTGTGGCCTGACACGCCGTCATCGCGGGCAAGCCCGCTCCCACAAGGGAGCGGTGTTGATATTAGAAAGCGTCGCCGGGAATGCGCACCCAGCCTTCCATCAATACCCGCGCACTGCGGCTCATGATGGCTTTTTTCACGACCCACTCACCGTTCACCTGGGTCGCTTCCGCGCCGACGCGCAAGGTGCCGGACGGATGCCCGAAGCGCACGGCATTACGCTCGATGCCGCCTGCAGCGAGGTTGACCAGCGTGCCGGAAATCGCCGCTGCCGTGCCGATCGCCACCGCGGCGGTGCCCATCATCGCGTGGTGCAGCTTGCCCATGGACAGTGCGCGCACCAGCAAATCCACATCGCCGGCCTTGATCGCCTTGCCGCTGGACGCCACGTAATCCGCAGGTTTAGCCACAAACGCGACCTTCGGCGTGTGTTGACGCTGGGCGGCTTCGTCCAGGTGCTTGATCAGGCCCATGCGCAACGCGCCATGGGCGCGCACGGTTTCGAACATCGCCAGCGCCTTGGGGTCGCTGTTGATCGCGCCCTGCAGCTCGGTGCCGGTGTAGCCGAGGTCTTCGGCGTTGATGAAAATCGTCGGGATGCCGGCGTTGATCAATGTCGCCTTGAAGGTGCCGACACCCGGAACTTCGAGGTCGTCGACCAGGTTGCCGGTAGGGAACATAGAGCCACCACCGCCCTCTTCTTCCGCCGCCGGATCGATGAACTCCAGCTGCACTTCGGCAGCCGGAAAGGTCACGCCATCCAGCTCGAAATCGCCGGTCTCCTGCACCGCGCCGTCAGTGATCGGCACGTGGGCGATGATGGTCTTGCCGATATTGGCCTGCCACACCCGCACCACGGCCACGCCGTTGCGGGGCACGCGCGCCGGGTCGATCAATCCGGCGCTGATCGCGAACGAGCCGACTGCCGCCGACAGGTTGCCGCAGTTGCCACTCCAGTCGACAAACGGCTTGTCGATGGAGACCTGGCCAAACAGGTAGTCCACGTCGTGATCGGCGCGGGCGCTTTTGGCGAGGATCACGCTCTTGCTGGTGCTCGACGTGGCGCCGCCCATGCCATCGATCTGTTTGTCATAGGGGTCGGGGCTGCCGATGACCCGTAACAGCAAGGCATCGCGTGCGGCGCCCGGCACCTGCGCCGCTTCGGGCAGGTCCTTGAGGCTGAAAAACACGCCCTTGCTGGTGCCGCCACGCATGTAGGTGGCGGGGATCTTGATTTGCGCTGCGTGTGCCATGGTTATCCTCTTCAGGCGGTCGCCGCCGATTCCAGGAAGTCCTGGGCAAAACGTTGCAACACGCCGCCCGCCTCGTAGATCGACACTTCTTCGGCGGTGTCCAGGCGGCAGGTCACCGGCACTTCGACACGTTCGCCATTCTTGCGGTTGATCACCAGTGTCAGTCGCGCACGCGGGGTGCGCTCACCGACCACGTCATAGGTTTCGCTGCCGTCGATCTGCAGGGTGTGGCGGTCGGTGCCCGGCAGGAATTCCAGCGGCAACACGCCCATGCCGACCAGGTTGGTGCGGTGGATGCGCTCGAAGCCTTCGGCGGCAATCGCTTCCACACCGGCCAGGCGCACGCCCTTGGCCGCCCAGTCGCGGGACGAGCCCTGGCCGTAGTCGGCGCCGGCAATGATGATCAGCGGTTGCTTGCGTTCCATGTAGGTTTCGATGGCTTCCCACATCCGCGTGACCTGGCCTTCCGGCTCGATACGCGCCAGCGAACCCTGCTTGACCTTGCCGTTCTCCTGCACCATTTCATTGAACAGTTTCGGGTTGGCGAACGTCGCGCGCTGCGCGGTCAGGTGGTCGCCACGGTGCGTCGCGTACGAGTTGAAGTCGACTTCCGGCAGGCCCATCTTCGCCAGGTATTCGCCGGCGGCGCTGTCGAGCATGATCGCGTTGGACGGCGACAGGTGATCGGTGGTGATGTTGTCCGGCAGCACCGCCAGCGGACGCATGCCCTTGAGCGGACGGGCGCCGGCCAGGGCGCCTTCCCAATACGGCGGACGGCGGATATAGGTGCTCTGCGGGCGCCACTCGTACAGCGGCGCCACTTTGGGGCCGGTGTCTTCGTGGATGGCGAACATCGGGATGTACACGGCGCGGAACTGCTCCGGCTTGACCGAGGCCTTGACCACGGCGTCGATTTCTTCATCGCTTGGCCAGATGTCCTGCAAGCGAATTTCCTTGCCCTCGGCGTCCAAGCCCAGCACATCCTTTTCGATGTCGAAACGAATGGTGCCGGCAATCGCGTATGCCACCACCAGCGGCGGTGAAGCCAGGAACGCTTGCTTGGCGTACGGGTGGATGCGCCCGTCGAAGTTGCGGTTGCCCGACAGCACGGCGGTGGCGTACAGGTCGCGGTCGATGATTTCCTGCTGGATCACTGGATCGAGTGCACCGGACATGCCGTTGCAGGTGGTGCAGGCGAAGGCCACCACGCCGAAGCCAAGCTTTTCCAGCTCATGGCCCAGGCCGGCTTCTTCCAAGTACATGGCCACGGTTTTCGAGCCCGGGGCCAGCGACGACTTTACCCACGGTTTGCGCGTCAAGCCGAGCTTGTTGGCGTTGCGCGCCAGCAGGCCGGCCGCGATCACGTTGCGCGGGTTGCTGGTGTTGGTGCAACTGGTGATGGCGGCGATGATCACCGCGCCGTCGGGCATTTGCCCCGGCACTTCATCCCATTGGCCGGAAATGCCTTTGGCAGCCAGGTCGCGGGTAGCGACGCGAGCGTGCGGGTTGCTCGGGCCGGCCATATTGCGCACGACGCTGGACAGGTCGAAGGTCAGGCCGCGCTCGTATTGCGCGCCCTTGAGGTCATCGCCCCACAAACCGGTGTGGCGAGCGTACTGCTCGACCAGGGTGACTTGCTCGTCTTCGCGGCCAGTGAGTTTCAGGTAGGCGATGGTCTGCTGATCGATATAGAACATGGCCGCGGTGGCGCCGTATTCCGGCGCCATGTTGGAGATGGTCGCGCGGTCGCCCAGGGTCAGCTTCGAGGCGCCTTCGCCGAAAAATTCCAGCCACGCACCGACGACTTTCTGTTGACGCAGGAACTCGGTCAACGCCAGCACCATGTCGGTGGCGGTGATGCCCGGCAGCAGCTTGCCGGTCAGCTCTACACCGATGATTTCCGGCAGGCGCATCCACGACGCGCGACCGAGCATCACGCTCTCGGCTTCCAGGCCGCCGACGCCGATGGCGATCACGCCGAGGGCATCCACGTGCGGGGTATGGCTGTCGGTGCCGACGCAAGTGTCGGGGAAGGCCACGCCGTCGCGCACCTGGATCACCGGGGACATTTTCTCCAGGTTGATCTGGTGCATGATGCCGTTGCCCGGTGGGATCACGTCGACGTTCTTGAAGGCCTTTTTGGTCCACTCGATAAAGTGGAAACGGTCTTCGTTGCGGCGGTCTTCGATGGCGCGGTTTTTCTCGAAGGCGTCCGGGTCAGAACCACCGGCTTCGACCGCCAGGGAGTGATCGACGATCAGTTGAGTCGGCACCACCGGGTTGACCTGGGCCGGGTCGCCGCCTTGCAGGGCGATGGCATCGCGCAGGCCGGCGAGGTCCACCAGCGCGGTCTGGCCGAGGATGTCATGGCACACCACACGCGCCGGAAACCACGGGAAATCGAGGTCGCGCTTGCGCTCGATCAATTGGCTCAGGGAGGCGTTGAGAGTTGCCGGGTCGCAACGGCGTACCAGGTTCTCCGCAAGCACGCGGGAGGTGTAGGGCAAGGTGGCGTAGGCACCGGGGCTGATTGCATCGACAGCCGCGCGGGCGTCGTAGAAATCCAGGCGGCTGCCGGGGAGCGGTTTGCGAAATTCAGTGTTCATCGTCAGGACTCGGTCACGGTAGTTACAAAAGAAGAACCGAAGCAGATCCAGAATTGGAATGTGATCAAAATGTGGGAGGGGGCAAGTCCCCTCCCACACTTGACCTCATACCCATTCCCGGATCGCCGGTTACCTCACTCAGCGACGTTCGATTGGCACGAACTTGCGCTGCTCGACGCCGATGTACTCGGCGCTTGGACGGATGATGCGGTTGTTGGCGCGCTGTTCGAACACGTGCGCAGCCCAGCCAGTGAGGCGCGAGCACACGAAGATCGGCGTGAACAGCTTGGTCGGGATGCCCATGAAGTGGTACGCCGAGGCATGGTAGAAGTCGGCATTCGGGAACAGCTTTTTCTGCTCCCACATGGTCTTGTCGATGGCTTCGGACACCGGGAACAGCACCTTGTCGCCTACTTCGTCGGCGAGTTTTTTCGACCAGCCCTTGATCACTTCATTACGCGGGTCGCTGTCTTTGTAGATCGCGTGGCCAAAGCCCATGATCTTGTCCTTGCGCGCCAGCATGCCGAGGGTGCCTTCGACAGCTTCCTCGGCCGAACCGAAGCGCTCGATCATTTCCATCGCCGCTTCGTTGGCGCCGCCGTGCAGCGGGCCACGCAGCGAGCCGATGGCGGCGGTGACGCAGGAATACAGGTCGGACAGGGTCGAGGCACACACGCGGGCGGTGAAGGTCGAGGCGTTGAACTCGTGCTCGGCGTAGAGGATCAGCGACACGTTCATGACTTTCACGTGCAGCTCGCTCGGCTTCTTGCCGTGCAGCAGGTGCAGGAAGTGGCCGCCAATGGTTGGCTCTTCGGTCACGCAGTCGATGCGCTTGCCGTCGTGGCTGAAGCGGTACCAGTAGCACATGATCGCCGGGAACGCGGCGAGCAGGCGATCGGTCACGTCGCGCTGCACGCTGAAGTCTTTTTCGGGTTCGATATTGCCCAGGAACGAGCAACCGGTACGCATCACGTCCATCGGGTGTGCGTCAGCGGGGATGCGCTCCAGCACTTCTTTCAACGCTTGCGGCAGGTCGCGCAGCTTGCCCAGCTTGGCGCTGTAGGCGGCCAGCTCGGCTTTGGTCGGCAACTCGCCGTACAGCAGCAGGTAGGCAACTTCTTCAAACTGCGCATCGGCGGCCAGTTCGCGCACGTCGTAGCCGCGATAGGTCAGGCCGGCACCCGCCTGGCCCACGGTCGACAGTGCGGTCTGCCCGGCCACCTGGCCACGCAGGCCAGCGCCACTCAGTACTTTTGCTTCAGCCATGTCTGTTCTCCAATCTTGAATTTATTCGGGAGGCGTTCGTCAACCTCGACCCTGCAGGAGCCGGTTTGCCGGCTCCTGCAGGGTTGGCAGGCATTACTTTTTCGCGGCAAACAGTGCGTCGAGCTTCTGCTCGAAGGTGTGGTAGTCGATGCGATCGTAAAGCTCCATGCGGGTTTGCATGGTGTCGATCACGTTCTGTTGGGTGCCGTCGCGACGGATCGCGGTGTAGACATTCTCGGCGGCCTTGTTCATGGCGCGGAAAGCCGAGAGCGGGTACAGCACGATGGAAACATCGGCAGATTTCAACTGTTCGACGGTGTACAGCGGGGTCGCACCGAACTCGGTGATGTTGGCCAGGATCGGGGCGTTCACGCGGGAGGCGAACAGCTTGTACATGTCCAACTCGGTGATGGCTTCCGGAAACACCATGTCGGCGCCGGCCTCGATGCACGCGGCGGCACGCTCCAGGGCCGATTCCAAGCCTTCGACGGCCAGCGCGTCGGTGCGCGCCATGATCACGAAGCTGTCATCGGTGCGTGCATCCACGGCGGCCTTGATGCGGTCGACCATTTCCTGCTGCGACACGATTTCTTTATTAGGACGATGACCGCAGCGCTTGGCGCCTACCTGGTCTTCGATGTGGATGGCGGCGGCGCCGAACTTGATCATCGACTTGACGGTGCGCGCCACGTTGAACGCCGAGGAGCCGAAGCCGGTGTCCACGTCCACCAGCAGCGGCAGGTCGCACACGTCGGTGATGCGGCGCACGTCGGTGAGTACGTCGTCCAGGCCGGTGATGCCCAGGTCAGGCACGCCCAGGGAACCGGCAGCCACCCCGCCACCCGACAGGTAGATCGCCTTGAAACCGGCGCGCTTGGCCAGCAGCGCGTGGTTGGCGTTGATTGCACCGACCACCTGCAGCGGCTGCTCGCTGGCGACCGCGTCACGGAAACGCTGGCCTGGAGTGCTTTTGTTGTTAGAACTCATGACTCACCTCTTCAGGGGGGCGCCGTCGGGGAAATGACGGGCAATGTTGCGTTTGGAAGCGCCGATGTGCCGGCGCATCAACAATTCGGCCAGTTCGCCGTCGCGGTCGGCAATCGCATCCAGGATGCGATGGTGCTCGGCGAAGGCCTGGCGTGGACGATTGGGGGTGGCGGAAAACTGGATGCGGTACATGCGCACCAATTGGTACAGCTCGCCGCAGAGCATTTGGGTCAGGGTGCGATTACCGGCGCCTTGAATTATCCGGTAATGAAAATCGAAGTCGCCTTCCTGCTGGTAGTAGCCGAGGCCGGCCTGGAATGCTTCGTCGCGCTCATGGGTGTGCAGCACCTGGCGCAACTCCTCGATTTCCGCGTCGGTCATGCGCTCGGCGGCCAGGCGACACGCCATGCCTTCGAGCGACTCGCGGATTTCATACAGTTCGATCAGCTCGGCATGGCTCAACGACACGACCCGGGCGCCCACGTGGGGCACGCGCACCAGCAGGCGCTGGCCTTCCAGGCGGTGGATCGCCTCGCGCAACGGGCCACGGCTGATGCCGTAAGTGCGCGCCAGTTCCGGCTCGGAGATCTTGCTGCCGGGGGCGATCTCACCCTTGACGATGGCGGCCTGGATACGGCGAAAGACGTTCTCCGACATCGTTTGGGATTCGTCCGACGCGATTATCGGAGCTTCTGGCTGACCCAGCATATTGTCGACACCTTCAAAAGCAATGCCGCAAAAACTAGCTAATCAGGCCTGCTTAGTCAAAGAATAAATCCACATTGTCGACAATCGTCTAATAACCCTTGATGCACCCGCCCCCGGCATGGCCGGCTGCCAGCGCTGGCGCCAAAAAAGCATCATGTTAGAATGCCCGCCGCATTTGCCTGACATCGCTTGATGAAACGGCGCACCAGAGATTGAGCAGCAATGCCAGTCGCCATGAATGGAACATCGCACTGCACCGCCTCAGGATCTATGAGACTCAAGCCCTTCCCCCTGTTTTGCCTACTGTTCGTCCCCGGTCTTGGCATTGCCGCCGAGAAGACCGTGTATGGCCTCAACGAATACGCCCAATTGGCCGGCATCGACCTGGAAGTCGCGGCCAAGCTGGACACGGGCGCCAAGACCGCGTCCCTCAGCGCCCGTGACATCAAGCGCTTCAAGCGCAACGGCGAATCCTGGGTGCGCTTCTACCTGGCGATCGACACCGCCCACTCCCATCCCATCGAACGCCCCCTGGCCCGCGTCAGCAAGATCAAGCGCCGCGCCGGTGACTACGACCCCGATGAGGACAAGAACTACACTGCCCGCCCGGTGATTGCCCTCGACATCTGCATGGGCACCGCTTTACGCAGCATCGAAGTGAACTTGACTGACCGCAGCGCCTTCCAATACCCGCTGCTGATCGGCTCCGAAGCGTTGAAACGCTTTGATGCGCTGGTCGACCCCAGTCTTAAATATGCAGCAGGCAAACCCGCCTGCGCCGCCGACGCTCATACCGCCGAGTAAACCGAATGCGCTCTCTGACCCTGCACCTGAAAATCCTCATCACCATCCTGGTGGTGCTGGGTATTTCGGTCACCGCCTACCAGATCTTCGTGCTGGGGATTCCCGTTACCGAGGACGCCACTGACGACTTGTGGAACATCGACGCCAAGGTCGAGTTCGTCGCCAACCCCAAGGACCCGGTGAAGATCCAGATGTTCGTGCCGCCGCTGAGCCGCGACTTCGTCAGCCTCAATGAAAGCTTCATCTCCAATAACTATGGGGTGAGCGTCAATCGCATCGACGGCAACCGCAAGGTCACCTGGTCGGCGCGTCGGGCCAAGGGCAACCAGACCCTCTACTATCGCCTGGTATTGACCAAGCGCTACAGCGGCGAAAAGGTCAAGGTCAAGGGCCCGACCTTCCGCGACAGCATTGCCGTGGAAGGCCCGGAAAAAATCGCCGCCGAAGCCCTGCTGGCGCCGATTCGCCAGCACTCGGCCGACGTCGAGACCTTTATCAGCGAAGCCATCAAGCGCACCAACAACCTCAACGACGACAACGTCAAGCTGCTGCTGGCGGGCGACCCGTCGACGCCGCACAAGGCCAAGATCGTCGAGTTGCTGCTGTCCATCGCCCATGTGCCGGTGGAAAAAGTCCACACCATCCGCCTGGTGGCCGACCAGCCGCAAGCCCCGGAACTGTGGCTGCGCAGCTTCAACGGCAATGACTGGCTGTACTTCAACCCGGAGACCGGCGAGCAAGGCCTGCCCGCCGACCGCCTGCTGTGGTGGACTGGCGATGAGAACCTGATCACCGTGGATGGCGGCAAGAAAGCCATGGTCACCTTCAGCTTGAACAACAGCGAGATGAACGCGATTCGCCTGGCCAAGCTGACCGACGAGAACACCGACGCCAACTTCCTCGAGTACTCGCTGTACGGCTTGCCGCTGCAAACCCAGCAGACCTTCATGATCATGGTGATGATCCCGATCGGTGTGCTGGTGATCCTGATCCTGCGCAACCTGATCGGCCTGCAGACCCTCGGCACGTTCACGCCGGTGCTGATCGCCCTGGCGTTCCGCGAGACGCAGTTGGGCTTCGGGATTGTGCTGTTCACCATTATTACCGCGCTGGGGCTGTCCCTGCGTTCCTACCTGGAACACCTGAAGCTGCAGATGCTGCCGAGGCTCTCGGTGGTGCTGACCTTCGTGGTGGTGCTGATCGCCGCCATCAGCCTGTTCAGCCACAAGCTGGGGCTGGAGCGCGGACTGTCGGTGGCGCTGTTCCCGATGGTGATCCTGACCATGACCATCGAACGCCTGTCGATCACCTGGGAAGAACGCGGCGCCAACCATGCGCTGAAAGTCGCAATCGGCACGCTGTTCGCCGCCTCCCTGGCGCACCTGATCATGAGCGTGCCGGAGCTGGTCTACTTCGTGTTCACCTTCCCGGCGATCCTGCTGATCCTGGTGGGCTTCATGCTGGCCATGGGGCGTTATCGCGGCTACCGCCTGACCGAACTGGTGCGCTTCAAGGCTTTCTTGAAGGCTGACTCGTAATGTTCGGCTTCTGGAAGACCTGGAAGGCCCTCGAAGCGCGGGGGATCATGGGCATCAACCGGCGTAATGCCGACTACGTGCTCAAGTACAACAAGCGCAGCCTGTACCCGATCGTGGATGACAAGATCATCACCAAGGAACGGGCCATGGCTGCCGGCATCCACGTGCCGGAAATGTACGGGGTGATTTCCACCGAGAAGGAAATCGACAAGCTCGACGAGATCATCGGCGGGCGCAGCGACTTCGTGATCAAGCCGGCGCAGGGCGCCGGCGGCGACGGCATCCTGGTGGTGGCGGACCGTTTTGAGGGCCGCTACCGCACGGTGTCGGGCAAGATCATCAGTCATGAAGAGATCGAGCACCAGATTTCCAGCATCCTCACCGGCCTGTATTCCCTGGGCGGCCACCGCGACCGCGCGCTGATCGAATACCGCGTGGTGCCCGACCAGATCTTCAAGAGCATCAGCTACGAAGGCGTGCCGGATATCCGCATCATCGTACTGATGGGCTACCCGGTAATGGCCATGCTGCGCCTGCCGACCCGCCAGTCCGGCGGCAAGGCCAACCTGCACCAGGGCGCGATCGGTGTGGGTGTCGACCTGGCCACCGGCCTGACCCTGCGCGGCACCTGGCTGAACAACATCATCACCAAACACCCCGACACCACCAACGCGGTGGATGGCGTGCAACTGCCCAACTGGGACGGTTTCATGAAGCTCGCGGCCGGCTGCTATGAGCTGTGCGGGCTGGGTTATATCGGCGTGGACATGGTGCTGGACCAGGAGAAAGGCCCGCTGATTCTGGAACTGAATGCGCGGCCGGGGCTGAATATCCAGATCGCCAACGACTGCGGCCTGACCCTGCGCACCCACGCGGTCGAAGCGCGACTGGAAACACTCAAAGCCGCCGGCGTGACGGAAACCGCCGAGGAGCGAGTGAAGTTTGTGCAGGAGATGTTCGGGCATATACCGCTGGTAGAAGGCTGAGGGCGTCATCGCCGGCTTGCCGGCGATAGCAGCCTGGGTAGCAATGAAGCGCTCAGGATAGGTCCTCGATCTAACTATCCCCGACATCCCCCCTAGGACGAGATCCTACAGAAGACTACAATCCCCTCCCCCCAAGCCAACGGCTGATCCACCCCGCATGTCGACCTGCTCCGTACACCCAGTGCCCTACCGGGCCAACCCCGCCGAGTATTTTGCGGCGATCCGCCATGCCCCTGGCGCGGTGCTGCTCGACAGCGGCCGCCCCTCAGCCGAGCGCGGTCGTTACGACGTGCTCAGCGCCTGGCCACTGGCGACGTTGACGGTACAACCTGACGAAAGCGGCAGCGATTTCCTGCAGCGTCTACGCGAAAACCTGACACAGCTGGGTGAGGCGGCGATTCCCCAAGGTCTGGAGCTGCCGTTTGCCGGAGGCCTGATTGGCTACCTGAGTTACGACTTTGGCCGGCACCTGGAACACATGCCGCAGCTGGCCGTGGACGATTTGCACCTGCCGGACGCACGCTTTGGGCTGTACGCCTGGGCACTGATCAGTGATCACCTGAAGCAGACCAGCCAACTGGTGTTTCATCCCTCGCTGGCCGACAGCGAGCGCCCACGGCTGACGGCGCTGTTCAGCCAGGGCGTTGTCGACACCGCCGCGACCTTCAAACTCCAGGGGCCAATGGCGCCGGACCTCAGCGCCGAGGCTTATCGCCAAGCCATCGTGCGCATCCAGGACTATATCCAGGCCGGCGACTGCTACCAGGTCAACTTCGCCCAGCGTTTCCGCGCGCCGTGCAGCGGCGATCCCTGGGTGGCCTACTGCGCGCTGCGCGAAGCCTGCCCCACGCCATTCTCAGGGTTCCAGAGCCTGCCGGATGACGGCGCGCTACTCAGCCTGTCGCCGGAGCGTTTCGTGCACATCAGCGAGCGCCGCGTCGAAACCCGTCCGATCAAGGGCACCCGCCCCCGGGGCCTCACGCCCGAGGAAGACGCGGCCAACGCCGCCGAACTGCTGGCCAGCCCCAAGGATCGCGCGGAGAACCTGATGATCGTCGACCTGCTGCGCAACGACCTCGGTCGCACCTGCCGTACCGGCTCGGTACATGTCCCGGAACTGTTCAGCCTGGAAAGCTACCCCAACGTGCACCACCTGGTGAGCAGCGTGACCGGTGAATTGGCCGACACCAAGGATGCCCTCGACCTGATCGCCGGCAGCTTCCCCGGCGGCTCCATCACCGGCGCCCCGAAGATTCGCGCAATGCAGATCATCGACGAGCTGGAACCGACCCGACGCGGCCTGTACTGCGGCTCGCTGGTGTACCTGGACGTGCGCGGCGAGATGGACAGCTCCATCGCCATCCGCAGTTTGCTGGTCAAGGACGGCCAGGTGTGCTGCTGGGGCGGCGGCGGGATCGTCGCGGACTCGCAGTGGGAGGCCGAATATCAAGAGTCGCTGACCAAGGTACGGGTGTTGTTACACACTTTGGAAAACCTGTAGGGCCGTCTTTCCGGCCTCCTGGCCACCCTGGCAAAAACCTGAATCAGAGCCGTTGTGGACGGCGCATGGGCGGGCGGATAGCGTCAACCGCCCACCAGCCCACTGTGAAGGATCACATGAAGCGACTGCCAGCTCGTCAGAAATCATTTCCGCGATTGCATCCCTTCCCACCTGCACCTATGATCTCCCAAATTGGGAGGTTGCAGCGATGCGGATAATCGCCCTACGACCAGATCAATGCGGAGACCGTGTGATGAACATCAAACCGATACATTCCCAGGAGGACCTGACCGCTGCGCTTGCCCGCGTGGAACAGATCTGGGGAGCAGCAATAGGCTCACCTGAGGGTGACGAGCTGGAAATTCTCGCCATACTCATCGAAAAATACGAGGCGGAGCATTTTCCAATGCCGCCTTCGGACCCGGTGGAAGCGATCAAATTTCGCATGGAGCAACTGGGCATGACCGCCCGTGATCTTGAGCCCTTCATTGGGACGAGCGGGCGAGTCTCCGAAGTGCTGAATCACAAGCGCAAGCTGAGCCTTTCGATGATCAAGCGCTTGCATGAAGGCCTGCGCATTCCTTATGAGCGGCTGCTGGCAGGGGCCTAGAATCTTTCACCAGCAAGCCGGCGCCTACATGGATTACACATGACCTGCAGGCGCCGGCTTGCCAGGGATAGTCGTTACAGGCTCAACTGCCGATTCGAGGCCTTGATGAACTCTTTCTTCAAATCCTCGAACGTATGCACCGCCGGGAATTGCGGGAACTCTCGAATCACATTCTCCGGCGCATGGAACAAAATCCCACGGTCGGCTTCGCCCAGCATGCTGGTGTCGTTGTAGGAATCGCCAGCGGCGATCACGCGGTAGTAGAGCGTCTTGAACGCCAGTACCGATTGGCGCTTGGGGTCTTTCTGGCGCAGTTGGTAGCTGACCACGCGGTCGTTTTCGTCGGTGATGAGGCGATGGCACAACAACGTCGGGAAGCCCAGCTGACGCATCAGCGGCTGCGAGAATTCGTAGAAGGTGTCGGACAGGATCACCACCTGGAAGCGTTCGCGCAGCCAATTGACGAACTCAATGGCGCCGTCCAGCGGCGTGAGGGTGGCGATCACTTCCTGGATGTCGGCGAGTTTCAGCCCGTGTTCGTCGAGGATGCGCAGGCGTTGCTTCATCAGCACATCGTAGTCGGGAATGTCCCGGGTGGTGGCCCGCAAAGATTCAATACCGGTTTTTTCGGCGAAGGCGATCCAGATTTCCGGAACCAACACCCCTTCCAGGTCAAGACAGGCAATTTCCACAAGACGCTCCCATTGGTTTTATTGAATTGAGCCAGCAAAAAAGGACTGCCGAACTCTAGCGATTCAAGCCCGCCGCCGCAACGCAGGGCGGATTTTGATACCATCACTTCCCTATAGAGCGCTCAGCGCCACTGACCTGTAGGAACCGTCCTGATGAACCAAGCCTTCGACGTCGCTGAACTCGCCGCGACTTATGCCAACAAATCCGCCCAGGATATTCTCAAGCTGGCTTTCAGCCAGTTCGGTGATGACCTGTGGATTTCCTTCAGCGGCGCCGAGGACGTGGTGCTGGTGGACATGGCCTGGAAGCTCAACAAGAACGTCAAGGTGTTCAGCCTCGACACAGGCCGCCTGCACCCGGAGACCTACCGGTTCATCGAGCAGGTGCGCGATTTCTACAAGATCGATATCGAACTGATCTCGCCGGACCAGAGCAAACTGGAACCTTTCGTCAAAGAGAAAGGCCTGTTCAGCTTCTACAAGGACGGCCATGGCGAATGCTGCGGCGTGCGCAAGATCGAGCCGTTGCGTCGCAAGCTCTCGGGCGTCAGCGCCTGGGCTACCGGCCAGCGCCGTGACCAGAGCCCTGGCACACGCAGCCAGGTGGCGGCACTCGAAATCGATACGGCGTTTTCCACCCCCGAACGCACCCTGTACAAGTTCAACCCGCTCGCGCAGATGACCAGCGAAGAAGTCTGGGGCTACATCCGCATGCTCGAACTGCCCTACAACAGCCTGCATGAACGCGGCTTCATCAGCATCGGCTGCGAACCCTGCACCCGCCCGGTGCTGCCGAACCAGCACGAGCGCGAAGGCCGCTGGTGGTGGGAAGAAGCCACGCAGAAGGAATGCGGGCTGCACGCCGGGAACATCATCAGCAAGGCCTGAGGGCCGATTTGGCTAACAATCTGGGAGCGGGCTCGCCGTAGCAAGCCCGCCCTGCATTTGTTGTTTGTTACCAGCAATCATGTACACAGAGATGTAACCATCGGTGCCATTTATGTGTGCAATCTTTCTGAGCCCGCACCATAACGTAACACCTCGACACGCCCTTCCCTTCCCCTCCTGAATCGACCCCAGGCAGCGTAAAAATAAATAGCTGTTCGAACGGTCAATTTATATCGCTTTAGATTCAGCTAGTTATTTACCAACCCTGCAAAAACGAAATTACCCGCCGTTTTCATAGAACGAAAACTGGCACGCATGTGGCTTAAGGTGAAAAACGCTTTGTATACAATAAAAACAAAACCTACATACACTTTGCCATCAGCGGCTTGCCTGCCGATGTGCTGGAGCCTGCCGGAATGCGTACTAGTCTCTCCAATAATATCGCACTGGATCTGCCCTCCTCCCTGAGCCCCGAGACCACAGGTCCCGGCCCGCTGGTACTGAGCCCGCGTCTGCACAACAAGGACCTGGCCCCCACCAAGGTCGAAGGCCGGCGCTGGGGCCGCTACAGCATCTTTGCGCTGTGGACCAACGATGTGCACAACATCGCCAACTACTCGTTCGCCATTGGCTTGTACGCCCTGGGCCTGGGTGGCTGGCAGATCCTGTTGTCTCTGGAGATCGGCGCAGCGCTGGTGTATTTCTTCATGAACCTGTCGGGGTACATGGGGCAGAAGACCGGCGTGCCGTTTCCCGTGATCAGCCGTATCAGTTTCGGCATCCATGGCGCGCAGATCCCGGCACTGATCCGCGCGGTGATTGCGATTGCCTGGTTCGGTATCCAGACCTACCTGGCCTCGGTCGTTTTCCGCGTGTTGCTTACCGCCATTCATCCAGGCTTCGCCGCCTATGACCACAACTCGATCCTGGGCCTGTCGTCCCTTGGCTGGGTGTGTTTTGTCGCGATCTGGCTGGTACAGCTGGTGATCCTGGCCTACGGCATGGAGATGGTGCGGCGCTATGAAGGCTTCGCCGGGCCGGTGATTCTGCTGACGGTGGCCTCGCTGGCCGGCTGGATGTACTTCCAGGCGGGCGGCAACATTGCCTGGTCGATCCGTGAACCGCTGAGCGGCGGTGAGATGTGGCGCAATATCTTTGCAGGTGGCGCGCTGTGGCTGGCGATCTACGGCACGCTGATCCTCAACTTCTGCGACTTCGCCCGCTCCTCGCCATGCCGCAAGACCATCCTGGTCGGCAACTTCTGGGGCCTGCCGGTGAATATCCTGGTGTTCGCGGCGATCACCGTGCTGCTCTGCGGCGGGCAGTTCCAGCTCAATGGCCGGGTGATCGAAAGCCCCACCGAAATCATCGCGGCCATCCCCAATACGTTTTTCCTGGTGCTCGGTTGCCTGGCGTTCCTGATCGTCACCGTGGCGGTGAACATCATGGCCAACTTTGTCGCGCCGGCCTTTGTGCTGAGCAACCTGGCGCCCAAGTACCTGAACTTCCGCCGCGCCGGGTTGATCAGCGCCACCGTGGCGGTGCTGATCCTGCCGTGGAATCTCTACAACAGCCCGCTGGTGATCGTGTATTTCCTCTCTGGCCTGGGCGCGCTGCTGGGGCCGTTGTACGGGGTGATCATGGTCGATTACTGGTTGATCCGTAAAAGCCAGGTGGACGTGCCCCAGCTGTATAGCGAAGACCCGAAAGGCGTTTATTACTACAGCCGTGGGGTGAATATGCGCGCGGTCGCGGCGTTCATTCCTGCAGCGGTGATCGCCATCCTGTTGGCGCTGTTGCCGGGATTTGCCAGCGTCTCGCCGTTTTCCTGGCTGTTTGGCGCCGGTATTGCAGGGCTGCTGTACCTGCTGATCGCCAAGCGCCAGGCGTTCTACGCCGATATCAGCGGCGAAAGCATTGCAGTCGATAACGTCAGTCATTAATCAAGGACCTTCCATGCGTATCCTCGTGGTCAACGTCAACACCACCGAATCCATCACCGAGACCATTGCCCAACAGGCACGCGCTGCGGCGGCACCGGGCACCGAGATTGTCGGGCTCACGCCGTACTTCGGTGCGGAGTCGGTGGAGGGCAACTTTGAAAGCTACCTGGCCGCCATCGCCGTGATGGACCGCGTGATGGCCTACGACCAGCCGTTTGATGCGGTGATCCAGGCCGGCTACGGCGAACACGGCCGTGAAGGTTTGCAGGAATTGTTGAACGTGCCGGTGGTGGACATCACCGAAGCGGCCGCCAGCACCGCGATGTTTCTCGGTCATGCCTATTCGGTGGTGACCACCCTGGACCGTACCGTGCCGCTGATCGAGGACCGCCTGAAACTCGCCGGCCTGTACCAGCGCTGCGCCTCGGTGCGCGCCAGTGGCATGGCCGTATTGGAGCTGGAAGAAAACCCGCTGGCGGCCATGGAAGCCATTGTGCGCCAGGCAGAGTTGGCCATCAGCGAGGACAAGGCCGAGGTGATCTGCCTGGGCTGCGGCGGCATGGCCGGGCTGGATGAGCAGATTCGCCAGCGCACCGGGGTGCCGGTGGTGGATGGCGTGACGGCGGCGGTGACCATCGCCGAATCCCTGGTGCGGCTGGGGTTGTCGACGTCGAAGATTCGTACGTATGCCACGCCGCGGCCGAAGAAAGTTATCGGCTGGCCGGGCAGGTTTGATCGGTAGACCGAGGTGGGGCTATCGCAGGCAAGCCAGCTCCCACATTGGAATGGGGTCGGCCGGCAGGCTTGGTCGGTAGGCCGAGGTAGGGGTATTGCTGGCAAGCCAGCCCCCCATTGGAATGGGGTCGGTTGTGGGAGCCGGGCTTGCCCGCGATGGCGTCACCGCGGTTCAAGGGCGGGTCAAATCGCGCTGAATCGCCGGCCCAACTGGTGCTCGGCAAACTGCTCGATGATGAAGTCCACAAACGCCCGGGTCTTGCCGGGCAGCAGTTTGTGTTCGGCGTAGTAGATCGAGATAGTGCCGTCATCGACGTACCAGTCGGGCAGCACCCGCACGACCGCGCCGCTGTCGAGGAACGGCACGGCCATCGGCATGCTCACCAACGCGATGCCCAGGCCCTGGGCGCTGGCGCAGCAGGCGGCTTCCGAGTCGCTCATGGTCATACCGGGCTTGAGCACCAGCGGGCGCTGTTCGCGCCCGATACTGGTGAGTTGCCAGGAACGAATGCGCCCGGTTTGCGGCGAGCGGATCAGGATGCCCTTGCAGCGGGCCAGGTCTTCAGGCGAAAGGACCGGCGGGCGCCGCGCCAAGTAATCCGGCGAGGCCACCAGCACGCGATGCGCCGGCGACAGCTTGCGGGCGACCACCCCTTGCGGCAGCTCGAAACCACCGCCGATCGCGGCATCAAAACCTTGGCCGATCAGGTCGACCTGGCGGTTATCGAAATGCCAGTCCGGGCTGATGTCCGGAAAGCGCCGCATGAATTCTCCCAGCAGTGGCACCACATACCGATTGCCAAACACCGGGCCCATGCTGACCTTGAGCGTGCCCACCGGCCGCCCTTCGGCGCTGGCCAGGTTGGCCACGGCATTCTGGATGGTGGTAAGGCTGGCGCTGACTTCTTCGAGGAACAGTTTGCCGGCTTCGGTCAGGGTCAGGCGCCGGGTGCTGCGCTGGAACAGGCGCACGCCGAGGCGCGCTTCCAGCTTGGCGACGCTTTTGCCGACCGCTGCCGGGGTCAGGCTCAGGTGTCGCGCCGCCTCGGCAAAACTGCCGCCCTCGGCGCTGCGCACGAAGCATTCGATACTGCCAAAGCTTTCCATATCAACCCATTCAAAACTTTTGGTTTACACAGACTATAGCAATCACGGTCTACCGGGTGGCTGGGGTGAGGTCGATACTCGCCTCATCAACTACTCGGAGATCGACATGACCACACAAAACCTCACCGGCAAAGTCGCCTTGATCCAGGGCGGTTCTCGCGGCATCGGCGCCGCCATCGTCAAGCGCCTGGCCGCACAAGGCGCAGCGGTCGCCTTTACCTACGTCAGCTCGGCCGCCAAGGCGCAAGCCCTGCAGGACAGCGTAATCAGCGAAGGCGGCAAAGCCCTGGCGATTCACGCCGACAGCGCCGATGCCACGGCGATTCGCAACGCCGTCAATGCCACCGTCGAAGCCTTCGGGCGCCTGGATATCCTGGTAAACAACGCCGGCGTACTGGCCATCGCGCCGCTGGAAGATTTCACCTTGGAAGATTTCGACCAGACCCTGGCGATCAACGTGCGCAGTGTATTTATCGCGACCCAGGAAGCAGCCAGGCACATGGGCGAAGGCGGCCGGGTGATCAATATCGGCAGCACCAATGCCGAGCGCATGCCGTTTGGCGGCGGTGGCCCGTACGCGATGAGCAAGGCGGCGCTGGTGGGACTGACCAAAGGCCTGGCGCGCGACCTGGGGCCACGGGGCATTACCATCAACAACGTGCAGCCGGGTCCGGTGGACACCGACATGAACCCTGCAGACAGTGACTTCGCCGAAAGCCTGATCGGCTTGATGGCCGTGGGCCGTTACGGGCATGTCGAAGAGATTGCCAGTTTCGTCGCGTATCTCGCCGGGCCTGAGGCCGGTTACATCACCGGGGCAAGCCTGACCATTGATGGCGGTTTCAGCGCATAACCCTTGCAGGAGCCCGGCGTGCCGGCGATGGCGATCTTGAGGACGCCATCGCCGGCAAGCCGGGCTCCTACAGTTGATTGTGGGATTTAATTGAACGGCGGCAGGCCATACGCAGCCAGGTCAAACTCCGCGAGTTTGCGGATGATCTGGTCGGCGTGGTGGTACTTGCTGTCGGCCATGGCTTCGTCGGGCACCGCAATGGCGGTCATGTGGGCGGCCTTCGCGGCGGTCACACCGAACGGCGAATCCTCGAACACCAGGCAGTCTTCAGGCGCCACGCCGAGTCGGCGCGCGGCGGTGAGGAAGATATCCGGCGCTGGCTTGGCGGCACCGACTTCCGGGTCGTCAGCCGTCACAATGGTGTCGAACAACCCGAACCACTCGCGGTGCAACGTGGTTTTGTGGCCAAACGAATTACGCGACGAACTGGTGCCCACGGCAATCGGGATGTTGTGCGCCTTCAAGTGCCGCACCAGCGCTTCGGCGCCAGGCATGCCCAGGGCCTTGGGAAAGCGCTCGCTCATCAGCGGTTCGCGGATCTCGAGAAACTCGGCCGGGGTGATCGGCAGGTCCAGCGCCTTGACCACATAATCGGCCAAGTCCTGGGCACCGCGCCCGATGATGTGCTGCTTAATGCCCCAGTCGTAGGTACGCCCGTAGCGTTCGGCGATGATCTGCGTGACTTCGGTGTAGATGCCTTCCGTGTCCAGCAACAATCCGTCCATATCAAAAATCACGGCCTTGATCGGACCGACTGCAGTACGCGGTGCATTCATCAGTAAAACACCCTGGGGAAGGACTAAAAGGATTCAGCACAATAGCGGCCCGGGTTGCCTGCAAGCAACCACCGCGGCCACGATTACCTTCGTCCCCCCCAAGGCTCACTCAGGAAAATCCGCCCCCTGCGTCACGTCCGCCCACGCTTCAAAGTCGGCACTCAATGCCTTGACCTTGGAGCGTGCAAAGCCCAGTGCAGCCTTGCCCAACAGCAAGCGCAGCGGCGGCTGCTCGGCCTCCACTGCCTTGACGATGGCAATCGCCGCGCGCACCGGATCACCCGGTTGCTTGCCGCTGTAATTGCGCACGGTGCTGGCACGGGCCGCTGCAGTATCGCGGTAGTCGTCGATGGCGTGCGCGGCCTCGTTGGCCGAACGTCCAGCCCAGTCGGTACGGAACGGCCCCGGCTCCACCAGCAGGACCTTGATCCCCAGCGGCGCGACTTCCTGGGACAGCGCTTCGGACAAACCCTCCACGGCAAACTTGGTGGCGTTGTAGAAACTCAGGGAGGGGAACGCAGCAATACCGCCCACCGAAGAAATATTCACCACCGTGCCCGAGCGCCGCGCACGCATGCCGGGCAGTACCGCGCGGGTCATGGCGCTGAGGCCCCACACGTTGATTTCGAACATGCGGCGCACTTCGTCCAGCTGGCTTTCTTCGAACGCGCCGAAGTAGCCGATCCCGGCATTGTTGACCAGCACATCGATATGCCCGAAGTGCGCCTGCGCCGCCTGCACCGCCGCCTCGACCTGGGCCTGGTCCGTCACGTCCAGGGCCAGCACCAATGCGTGGTCTTCGTGACCGGCAACGATGTCCTGCACCTGTTGCGGATTGCGCGCGGTCACCACCGTCGGGTAGCCGAGGCTCAAGGTGTGCAACGCCAATTGACGGCCGAAACCGGTGGAGCAACCGGTGATAAACCAGACAGGTTTTGCAGTTGAATCGGTCATGAAGGGCATTCCTCGTGAGGTGAGGAAAAAAGTATGCGCGCGGGTGTTCTTGTTAAAAAGATGCATAATCCGCAAGCCCCTTTCGGAAAAACCACACAATGGACGCGCCGGATTTCCAGCAATTGCGCCTGTTCCTACAAGTCGCGCGCACCAAAAGCTTCACCCAGGCGGCGGATGCCGTCAGCCTTTCCGTGTCGACCGTCAGCCAGCGCGTCGGCGCCCTGGAGAAACAGCTGGGTGTGCGCCTGCTCAATCGCACCACCCGCAGCGTCAGCCTGACCGAGGCCGGCACACAGCTGCTGGAAAAAATCACGCCGCTGCTCGAAGAGCTGGAAACCAGTTTGCACAGTGTCGCCGCCGCTACCGTCGAGGCCAGCGGCACCTTGCGCCTCAACATCCCCTCCACCGCCAGCCGCATGGTGCTGCAACCGCTGTTGCAGGGTTTCCTGCACAAACACCCGGGGATCAATCTGGAAGTGGCCGTGGATAACGCGCTGGTCGATATCGTCGCCCAGGGCTTCGATGCGGGAATCCGCTACGACCACGTGCTGGCCGAGGACATGGTGGTGATCCCGGTGGCCCGGCAACTGCGCTTTGTGATTGTCGCCACTCCCGGCTACTTGCAGGGGCGCAGCGTGCCGACCCATCCTCACGATTTGCTCGAGCATGAATGCGTCAACTACCGCAGCGCACAAACCGGCCTGATGCACCGCTGGGATTTCGAAAAAGACGGCAAACCGCTGCGGGTCACGGTCAAGGGCCGACTGGCGACCAATGACATCGAACTGATGATCAGGGGCGCACTCGACGGCTTCGGCTTTGCCTACGTGGCGCGCTCCAGTGTCGAGGCGTATTTGCACAGCGGCGAGTTGGTGGAAGTCCTGGGCGACTGGATTACCCACAGCGCGTTGTATTTGTACTACTTCAACCGCAGCAACACGCCAAAGAAACTGCGGGTGTTTATCGACTACCTGCAACAACAACTCGGCGACTGACCCAGGCCCCCTTAAAAGCGAACCCATCATGCTCTATCGCGTTATAGCCGACGGCCTCGTGCTGTTTCACCTGTGCTTCATCCTGTTCGTGCTGTTCGGCGGGCTGCTGGCCCTCAAGTGGCGGCCCGTGATGTGGCTGCACCTGCCCGCCGCCGCGTGGGGCGTGGCGGTGGAGGTGTTCCACCTGCCCTGCCCGCTGACCCGCTGGGAAAACCTGTTTCGCCACCTCGCCGGACAGGACGGCTATGCCGGCGGATTCATCGAGCACTACATCCTCACGCTGATCTACCCGGCCGGGCTGACGCCACAGATCCAACTGGGGCTGGGCGCGCTGGTACTGCTGATCAACGCGGCGGTGTATGTGCGCTTGATCAGGCGCAGGTAGGAAATTTGCAGCGTTACGTACAGGATTGAGACAGCTGGCGTGGTGAAGAATCAGACTCCCTCATTCCGTTCGTAGACTCCCCCATGTCCGAAGCCTTCGAAGTCCCCAGCCCCCACGAAAAACACCTCGAACACACCACCGAACATGCCCACGGCCGCGGGGATAATTTCGCCAGCCGCATCGCCGTGATGACTGCGCTCATGGCCACCCTCGGTGCCATGCTCAGCTACCAGGCCGGCTCCACCGAAAGCGAAGCGGCGATGGACAAGAACAACGCCGCCATCATCAAGACTGAAGCGGCCAACCAATGGAACTACTACCAGGCCAAATCCAGCCGACAAAACCTGGCGGAACTGGCCACGCATATCCCCGGTGTGGACGCTGCGCATTACAAGGATGAGATCGAGCGCTACAAAAGCCAGAAGGAAGACGTGCGCAAGCAGGCGGAGAAACTTGAAGCCACCTCGAAGGAATGGGACGAGAAATCCGAACAGGCGCTGCACCAGCATCACCGCTGGGCCCAGGCGATGACCGCGATCCAGATCGCGATTTCGCTGGCGGCGATCACCTTGCTGACGCGCAAGGAGTGGCTTAAACGGATGTCCTACACGGCCGGCGGCATCGCCTTGGTGCTGGGTAGCCTGGCGTGGCTGCACGTCTGAACCTGCAGGCGCAAGCAGTGCGCTGTCGACAGAAAATGTCGGCACACGGCGCGTTTGCACTTTGGCTGCTCCGCTCTATCGCTATATAGTAAAATGCACAGCGCCTGATGCTGCTCAACGCGAGGAAAAGCCGGTGTCCACACAACCCAAAGAAGCCGTGGGCGCCGCCTACAGTATCGACTCCATGCGTTTTGCCCAGGCCATGACCTGGCAAGCCATCGAACAGCTTTCCCAGCGCATCCGCCCCGGCATGCTGGAGTCCGAAGCCCGCGAGCTGGGCAAGCAGGTGCTCGCCGACCTCGACATGCAACGCATCTGGCACCCGCTGCTGGTGCGCTTCGGCGCCAATACCCTGAAGGCCTTCAACCAACGCTCCGACGGCGACCCGGTGCTGGGCGAAAACGATATCTTCTTCATCGACATGGGCGCCGTGTGGCAAGGCCACGAAGGTGATGCCGGCGCGACCTTCGCCACCGGCAACGATCCGCAAATGCTCGCCTGCGCCAGCGCCGCCAAAGAGCTGTTCGACCGCGTGCAGGCCCGCTGGAAAAACGCCAAGGTCGTCGGCCTCGAGCTGTACCGCTACGCCGAAGAACAAGCCCAGGCCATGGGCTGGCGACTCAACCTCGACATCAAGGGCCACCGCGTCAGCGATTTCCCCCACGCCGTCCATCGCGGCGGAGACCTGGGCGACTTCGAGCACTACCCGAACGCCGGGTTGTGGATTCTTGAAATCCAGATCGCCCACCCGACCAAGCCGTATGGCGCCTTCTACGAAGACTTACTCGCCTGACTTTTAAGGAACATCCATGGACCGCTCCACCGAACATCCCGTGCTGCTGTTTTCCTACGGCACGTTGCAAGACAAAGCCGTGCAACTGGCCAACTTCGGCCGCGAGCTGACAGGCCAGCAGGACGCCATGCTCGGCTATTCGCAAAGCTGGGTCGAGATCACCGACCCAGAGGTGCTGGCAAGCAGTGGCAAGACCCATCACCCGATCGTGGCGCCGACCACCGAGCCAGGCGCCCAAGTCGAGGGCAGTGTGTTTCAGATTACCGAGCAGGAATTGGCCGCCGCCGATGCGTATGAAGTGTCGGACTACAAGCGCGTGTCGGTGGCGCTGGCGTCAGGCCTGACGGCATGGGTGTATGTACAAGCCTGAAGATGAAATTTCCGGCAAATGATTTCAATCTTGCAGGCCGGAGATTAGAGTGGCGCGCCTTCGAGAATTGAATCTCGATTTTTAGCCTATGGAGTTACCCCGTGAAGTACGTCAGTAAAGTGGTTGCAGCAGCTGTTCTCGGTTTCACCCTCGCAGGCTGCACCGGCACCGCCATCAAATCCCCGCAATACGACAGCAGCCAATACACCGTTCTCGGTCACAGCGAAGCCAGCGCCACCGGCATCATGCTCTTCGGCGTCATCCCGATCGGCCAGAACAGCCGCTTCGTCCGCGCCCAGGATGCCGCAATCAAGGCAAAAGGCGGCGACGCGCTGATCAACACCCAAGTCCAGGAAAACTGGTTCTGGGCTTGGGTACTGAGCGGTTACACCACCAAGATTTCCGGTGATGTGATCAAGCTGAAAACCGCACAGTAAGCGCACGACGTGAAAAAGCCGCTTATCTCTTCAAGAGAAAGCGGCTTTTTCATGCAATAAGGCCTGATAAAAATGAAAATCTTGGTCATCGCTTCGCTGGGGATCTTATCGCTGGCTCAAACACCCCTGGCCGTCGCGGAAAACAGCAACGGAAAAAACCTCTACCTGCAACGATGCGCGATGTGTCACGGCGCAGACATCAAGGCAACAGGCCCCCTGGCGCATAAAAGCACGCCTCCCACACCTGACCTCACGACCGCCGCTTTCAAGAAGCGCCTCAGTGATTATCCGGGCGTTATCGTTTCTTCGATAATACTTCGCCCTAACGGCGACTTGATCCCGAGAACGTTACGAGAGAACGGCGTAAAGCTGGCGCCGCACGCTTGGAGCATCCAGGATCTGCGTGATTTGAATCAGTACATGAGTGGCGTGATTTCGAAAGCGAGGTAATTTTCAGACGCCAGAAACCACAAACCCCCGGTTTTCTCTGGGAAAACCGGGGGTTTGTGTTTACTTAATGTGGCGGCGAAGGAGAGATTCGAAGCTACCCGTTCTCGATTTTCGGAACTAAGCCCCCCGGTTTACAAGGGCTGCAGCCCGGTGGCGCGCGCAGGATCTGTCCCATGGCAGTCCCATGGCTTAAATGCATCAGGTTGCAGAAAACGGTCACAACAGGCGTTTTGAACGATTTATGTTGAGGCATGGGAAAAAGGTAATTTTGGTAATGAGTTGCGGAAAACCGGATAAAGCCTAATAAAATCAGGTAGTTGATATAGTTTTATAGAGGTAATAATAAGGTAAGTAAATGGTTAGAAAATTACCTTCAGTGCTAGTAATGTCAGTGAGCCGCCAAACCCAGTAAAATGGGGACTTGAACAAAATATTACCTCTCTCGTTACCTTATATTACCCTCCAAGGTAATGGCTGAAAGCCACGTCTTGTAAGGGCTCCAGCCCGTTCTGACCTACCGATTACTAAAATTACCCTTTTCCCACCCCTCGCCTGGAAAATAGCCATGCGCTAACCGTTTTGGCGTTTTTTCCCACACGCTCTTGATGGGTACTGACCGCCGGCAATTGATGGCGATGCTGTGCAATGTCTCAGAATGCCGGAAACCTAGACAGGCTGGGCCTCACAGTCGTTTTCGCGTAGGGCTCGACAGCGGCTGGTAGGCCTCTGATATGAATGGTTCCGAAAACGAAAACACCGCCTGCAACAGGTTTTCACAACCAAAGTCCCCATAAACCGGGCACCTCGTCTGCGTAACCACTCCCCTGCCGCCCTGTGACGCATATGCAAGCCCACTGCACTTTTTTGCAAAGCCTTGCACTCTGTGCAATCGCGGAACATCCCTCAGACCCCGCAGCGGGCTTGGGCAAGGGCGCCGCTTGCATCCACTACCCGTTTGCACAAAAAAGGGACACAAAGCCCGTCGGCGGGAGGGGGATAAGTGCTTTTTCTCCAAAACTTTTCATCATTACCTTCCATATTTCGGAACCTGTGTAGCTCAGCACTTGGTCGCTTCAAGAAATCAGTTGCGTATTTGTCAGCATTGGAAACATAGAACCGATTGGAAAAAAGATAGCTATTAGCTACTATCGATTGCGCCGACAGCTACGTTAGCAAACTATAAAGCACCTTCAAGGATTAGAAATATGACTGGTACATTCCAAAAATTAGCTCCCCATATAATCGGTAATACTCTGATCAGGGAACCACAACAGGAAGCTTACAAGTCGTTGCTAGCGTACGCTGCAGACTCAACTCAATCTGAAAGAGAGGTTGGGATTGTACTTCCAGTAGGGTGTGGAAAGTCTGGAACCATTACCCTCACACCCTTTGCTTTCAGCTCAAAACGAACATTAGTAATAGCACCTGGACTTTCAATCTCCGACCAACTTGAAAAAGAGTTTAACCCTACCAACCCAAAGATGTTCTATCACAAATGCAAAATCTTAACCAAAGCCCCTTACCCAGAACCCGTCGAAATTAGAGGAACGACGACGAATCGCTCAGACCTCGAAGAGGCTGACGTTGTAATAACAAACATTCAACAACTACAACGCGAAAATAATAAGTGGCTTCTGAACTTACCAGACAACTTCTTCGATTTAATAATTTTTGACGAAGGACATCATAGCGTCGCCGCAACTTGGGAAGCCCTAAAGGCAAAATTCCCTGAAGCTAAAATCGTCAATTTTAGTGCGACACCCCTTCGAGCTGACGGCCAAATGATGGCGGGAAAAATAATTTACTCCTTCGCTATTTCCAAAGCAATAAAATCGGGTTTCGTGAAGCGACTCAAAGCAGTACAACTTAACCCACAAACATTACGATATGTGCGCCGCGGCGAAGCTCGAGAAATTGAAGTTACTTTAGATGAAGTAAAAAGACTTGGTGAGGAGGAGGCTGATTTTAGGCGCAGCATCGTCACCTCCGCCGAAACACTTGCTACTATCGCGGACGCCTCAATAAACGAATTAAATAGGTTGCGAACCGAAACAAATGAGGGAAGGCTAAAAATTATAGCATCAGCATTAAACTTTGAACATTGCTGCCAAGTAGTTGAAGCTTATAGATCGCGCGGACTCAAAGCGGATTATGTTCATTCCAAACAAGATAGCGCAGCCAATACACGGGTCATGAAACTTTTGGAAAATCACGAACTTGACGTGATAGTTCAGGTTAGAAAGCTAGGCGAAGGCTTCGACCACCCCTACTTATCAGTCGCTGCTGTTTTTAGCATCTTCTCTAACTTATCTCCATTCGTACAGTTCGTCGGCAGGGTAATGCGAGTTATTGTACAAAATGCTCCGACCTCCCCTTTAAATCAAGGTACCGTTGTATTCCACGCTGGCGCAAATATAGCGAGGCAATGGACAGACTTTCAACAGTATAGCGCTGCAGACCAAGACTACTTTGATCAACTTCTTCCACTGGAGTTTGTTGAGCCCGGCAAGCCCGGTGTGGCTAGAGAATTCTCACCTAACCTCGACGAAAGCGAACCTCTAGAAGTAAAAGGTCAATCCGCTGTACATCTGGAAGAGCTTCAATTACTTGCGACCGACGAAACTGATGCAATTGAACTGCTAAAATCTCGCGGAATCATCCCTGAAAGTTTTAATCCAGCAAAAGATATATTGGAACCCGTACCAACAACTAAAGTGGCAAAGCGGCAGGCGATGCGTGCAAGTCTGGATATGAGAGTACGTAACGAGGCTGCAAAATTATTAGCACAACACGGAATCAATCCGGGCGGAAGTGAGCTAGATAGCAAGCACTTGGGGAGGCCAAATTTAATCGTAGTGAAATCTGCAATTGATAAAAAAATTAATATATCCATAGGCAAATCATCTGGAAGCAGAAGTGAATTCTCACAATTAGAACTGGATCAGATAAACTCCAACCTAGCCGAAACAATCAATTCTGCATGGAGCGAAATTTACAATGGGAACTAAATCACTAATTGAGACGGTGAGAATTGACATAGCTTTAAACTCACACAATTGTCAAGCCAACCAGGCACACCGCATCAACAAGGGTGATGTACGTTTAAAAGTTCGGGATGGTATGGGATGGGCGCACTACTGCAAGGATTGCGCATTAAAAATTATTGATAAAGATATAGCTAAACTAACAAACCTGCGAAATCTAAATCCAGAATAAATCTCCACATCTGGGGGGGGGGAGGAGCCCGCCCCCCAGAACTGGCTTGTATTATTAAAATAGTATTTATTCTAAAAAATTTTACCCCGACTATACAGATTACCGGGATCGGCCGTTACGCCCCCCTTAAATCAATCTACCAAAAAAGGACGTCTGCAGTGACCGTAAAAACTATGGAGTGCATATACTGCAAAGGTTCAGGACCATTTAATAAAGAGCATGTTTTCCCTAAAGGAATGGGCGGTGACGACCTCGACTTTTTACTTATAAATGTCGTTTGTGAAAGCTGTAATTCGAAATTCTCTAAGCTCGAAGCTTCGTTTATGAGATCCTCGCCACTTGCGCTTTCCAGACTAATAAATCAAACAGCTAGCAGAGGAAACCATAAGTCGCCTCAATTTAACACAACTACAAATTTTGTACACGACCCGGAAAGCAACTCACTTCTCGAAGCGACTTACGAAACCGGCCTTAAAGCAATTCTACTTCCGCAACTAATATTAAAAGAATCTCACTTAAGCTTCCACGCTACTAATGCCAAAGAACTAATCAAATTTATAGATAAATTAAAATCTCTTCTCGAACCATCAACCGTTGAAGTAGCAAGAAAAAAGCCAGGACCGAAACCCAATCAATTCATTATTGAGACATATACCTGGACTGATGAATCGTATATAAATACATCTTCCAGACTCCAATCCACGCAACCAAAAAATGTAATTTGGCTGGAGATTTACGAGGAAAAACAAACGCAACCGGAAAGAACACCGTTCGAAACAAGAATCTACCATCGAAAACAGGGAGAAATAGCTTTAAAATCCATTAAAGAGACAAATACGTCTAAAAACCTAAAAGATGCACGTCTATATATGCACGATGGTTTAAAAATAGAAACCGCGACAATTCGAGACATAGAAAAACCGCTAACACATGTAGAATTCACATCAAACATTTCAGAGGGCGATAGAGCTTTCGCAAAGATAGGAATAAACTTCCTCGCTCATATAATGGGGGAAGACTACGTTAGAGACCCATCCTTTGACTCAATTAAAAAGTCTATCTTAACAGGCACCCCAACTCTACCCATTACTATGCTTGTAAAAAATACGAGTAGAGCATCTGATGAAATGCTCGGAGAAGCTATAGATGGTCACCATACGCTAATGTTATGCCCTGCACCGCTCGAAAACGGCAAAACAGCTATTAGTTTTGTCGCAAAACTTTATGGCACCCACTTTGGAATCAGGTTATCTTCAGGCGTCAATTCAAACAAGTTAAAAGAACCTATTTTTCTGGAAGTCGACTACAACAACCATAAAATAAAATCTTACAACTTACTAAAATACATAGAACAATCCGATGCTCATAAAAAAACAAGAGCACATTATTTTGCACAAAAATACCCTATAAAATTGAGCGATGATTTTTTTTCTAAACTAGCTAGTCACCGCATTCATATTCACGAAAAGTTTTAGTGTAAGTGCGGCGTTAGTGTGGAAATCCGCCGCATTATTCGGGACATTCGCAGGACCATGAGTATGGCTGGCCAGTTGCAAATTCATCTGCTGCACCAAGTCGAGTAAATCACAAAGCACCTGCAGCACATTCACTCCTTCAGAACCCAGCCAGGTCTTGGGAGCAACAAACCGCTGGCTGGCCGCCGCCACGCTCTTACGCAGCCCCTGAATCTGCTCCTCCATATCGCCGCCTACGGTGGCGTTATGCTTCTGCCCCACCACCAGGTTCAAATCCCGCCCGGTAGCCTGATGCAGATCATCCACCGCCGCCAAGCTTGCGGACCCACCCGACAGCAGCTTCAACGCGCCCAGTGCCTCGATCTTCTTGATCCCACCCACCGACTCGGTTGAATGGTCGTCCACTGTCCTGGTATGGCTCTGGAAGCTCTCAATGTTCTGCATTGCCTCCACTTCCCGTTCGATCGCCTTGTCCTGGATCTTGCCGTCCGTTTGGCGCAGCCAGTTGCCGTCGGCGTCGACGCGTTGCTGGCAGGCTTCACTGTGCTGCCACACCTGATCGCCCTTCGGCACCCGGGGTAGGCTCAGGCCGTGGGGCAGGATCTGCGTGATGAAGGGCTTGTGTGGCAGGCCGTAGGCAAAGCTGACCACCACGGTGGTGCCCTCTTCCGGGAAGCCGAACATGCCCGCCTCTTGCCCGCCCATGGGTGCCGGCAGTGGTAGGCCGGTCAGGATCGGCAGCGCGGGATCTGGCTCGCCATCGGGCAGGAGCACTTCCACGTCGACGCCAAAGCGCGGACGGAAGTCGTCGCACAGACCAGGTGCGGCCGGTGCATCGGGCACGGCCACCACCCGGCCAAAGCGTGGCAGGTGATAGCCGCCGGTGAGTTCGGGAAATTGCCGTTCTACGCTGCGACGGATTGCGTCATCCATTTGATCGCCATTTGATTGCCGGCAAGGGTCACGCTGATGATCCTCTCGCCCTGGTGATGGTTGCACCTGGGCGCAGTCCTGGAAGGGCCGCGATCATTGCGCTCTGGTTGCCTTGGTAGCCGCCGAACAGTTCGACCGGCAGCTGCAGCGGCAAGCGGATGCCAAAGAAACTGTCGGCCCAACTGCCCACAAACACCTCGCCGTCGCCCTGCTGCTGCCAGATAAAGTCGGGAATGCTGAACACGCTGGCCAGACTGTCCATAGCCAGATAGCCGGCAGTCAGGCTGTAGAAATACGGCGCCTTGACCTTGGCATATGCCTTTTCCGGCTCGCGAAAGCGCAGACCGGTCCCGGCGCTCGATGCGCAAGGTTCGCCTGTTGGCGCCTGCGTGGGATGCCCTGCGCAAGGTCGATGCGCTAACGCGAAAGCGAAAAGCGGAAACCGTGGACATTGTTGAGCGGGACAACAAGACCGTACGCCAGCACACGCTGCATTTCGTATTTTTGAACACGAAAGCGGCCTCTCGCACCCCAACGATTTTGTTGTGAGCGATCGCTTTTTTAAGGCTCATTTGCTCGCCGCCGGCGTTCGCTATCTGGGGCCTGGCCAATGCCGGCACACCTACGCAAGTCAGTTGCTGACGACGGGTATTGCGTCAATCGATTGGATCGCCGAACAGATGGGGCCTACCAACGGCAATATTATCCGCCAGCACTATGGGACTTGGATCAATGAGGACGGGCCAGACGTGGTGGGAATGCTGAAACTGGCACTCAAACTCTAACCAGTTGAGGTGGGATTGGTATACCAGATCCTACCGGATCTGGTCTCCACGCTCACAAAAAAAGGCTTCCACACCTGGCTTCGGTGTGGGGGCCTTTTTTACATAAGCGGCGATATAGGTATATCGACGCTACACAACACTCTTGTGCGTGGCAACTTGAACGTCTTCTTGCCGATTAGCTGCCAAGATGGCCTGCAAACGGCCACACGCAGGCCGCCGAACCTTAATTCTCCGTACGCTGCTGCGGATAGTGTTTGTTGCTGCTGTCCGAAAATGCCATTTTGAGAAATTCACTCTTTACGGTGCAAAAGAAAAATTTTCTGATGCGTAAAAACTAAGTCTATAGTGTGAGTAGGGAGAACTTACTATGCTGCAGGCTTTCAAGGGGGCATCGTGGCAACTAAAGAATATCGTAACAATCATTACGTTCCTGAGTGGTACCAGAAAAAGTTTTTATCCGCAGACGGCGGCGAGGCTAAATTTTATTACCTTGACTTAAAGCCCGAAACAATTACTACAGCAAATGGCACACGATATAAGCGCAAGGACATGATGCGCTGGGGCCCCGATAGCTGTTTCAAAATAGAAGATCTTTATACAACAAAACTAGGCAACTTCGAATCAACAGAAATCGAAGAAAAGTTTTTTGGACAAATTGATACTGAAGGGCACAAAGCTGTTGAGTACTTTTCTAAATTCCAGCATCCTGATGTAGATCCTCAGTCTTTTCACAATCTACTACTTTATATGAGCACTCAAAAACTCAGAACTCCAAAGGGCTTGAAGTATTTGGCATCTAAAACACAGTCACGTGACAAAAATGAATTATTATTTATGCTACAGAAACTACAGAGTTATTTTTGTGCGTTATGGACTGAATGTGTTTGGCAATTGGCTGACTGTAAGAGTACGGATACAAAACTAATCCTGTCAGATCACCCCGTTACCGTATACAACAAAGGTTGTTTCCCTCAATCTGCATTGGCGAAAAAGGTAGGTGATCCTGAGGTTTGGCTGAACGGCACTCACACATACTTTCCCTTGTCGGAAGAACGCGTCCTGATTCTAACTAACCTGTCTTGGGTCAGGTGTCCGTACGGAAACCCTATGAAAGAGCGGCCAAACCCAAAGCTATTTCGAACGGCAATGTTTAACTTCACGAGCATTCAAACTCATAGAGAACTCACAGAGTTAGAAGTACTCCAAATTAACTACATAACAAAAATTCGAGCTGAGCGGTACGTTGCGGCACGAGAAAAGGAATGGCTATATCCTGAAAAAAAGGTGACACCTTCTCTATGGCCACAACTAGGGGATAGTTATTTATTAATGCCTGACCCGCGATCCGTAACATATTCTACCTCTACGATGGTTGGTTATGAAAATGGTCGATCAGAGACAATGGATGAATACGGTAGACGACCTGGACAGAAAGGTTATAGCGGTGAGAGCAATAATAGAAAAGACTGGAACAGTTTCTTAGCTTTTCAAGGTGAATACGCTAGACGATTTGGCCCGAAACGGCGCGGTCGATCATTCGAATTGAATAGAATTTCAAGCGAAGAGGACTCTGATGACTATCATGCGTACCATCTGGGTTTAGAGAGAACACACAGAAAACGTTAAAAACGAGGTCAGGGGTTAGCGTTTAAATAATGTGGCGATCAAGAACAGACTCCACAATAGAGCGCGTTATATCGTTTTATAATATTCCTTAACTTTATTCGCTCAAAATTTCACGGAGGCGCCTCTCAAGTGCTCCTCTGAACAAGATTCGTAGATTGTCTGCATCGAGCTTTGAAATGGTCTCTTCAAGGTGAAGCTTAAAAATCAGGTCATGGGTGCAAGCCTCACGCCTCCGCGCTTCAAGTGCGGTGGGTGAGCAAGCAATCCCAGCGAGGAAATGAGTCGACACGCTACTCGCGGGATGAATATCGCTCTTGGCAACAGACATGACTTCCTACCTGGTTCTCAAACGATTGAAGACACGCTTACGAATCTGCGCCCTTCTCTAAGGAGTAGTGGGTCTAACACTAAGTTCATAACGGAACTAAGTGCACCCGTCTCGCGAGTAAAAAAACGCACCAAAAAGACGCGCCAGTCCCATGGTGGTCCCATGGGGCCATTTTTTAGACGCCAAAAACCACAAACCCCCGACTTTCTCTAGGAAAATCAGGGGTTTGTGTTTACTTAATGTGGCGGTGAAGGAGAGATTCGAACTCTCGATACAATTTCTTGTATACACACTTTCCAGGCGTGCTCCTTAAGCCACTCGGACACTTCACCGTATCTCGTCAAACCAGTTCAGTCTGTCGAGGCGCGCTAATGTAGTCGAAAGCCTTTCTGATGGCAAAGGTTTTTTTCAGAATTTTCATGCGGTTAGACCGCTATACCGGGAGGTGCCCGGCAAGGGGTGGTGATTCTGCCATTCTTGGGCATGGGCAGCACGTGTCTGGAACGGCGATTGCGCCCTGCCCTAGGCTATTGGGCGACCGGCATGCCGGAAAAGTCTGACTGGGTAGTCAGTCACGGCGCTTTACCGGGGCGGGCGTGGTGGGTAACGTCTGTGCATACGCTTCTATAAACAGCCTATCTATAACAAGTCCTACAAGGAACCGCGTCATGAGTGAGTTGATTGCTTACCACCTCGAAGACGGTATCGCGACCCTGACCTTGAGCAACGGCAAGGTGAATGCCATTTCTCCCGATGTGGTCAGTGCGTTTAATACAGCGCTGGACCAGGCCGAGAAGGACCGCGCGGTGGTGATCATCACCGGGACGCCGGGGATTTTGTCGGGTGGTTATGATTTGAAAGTGATGACGGCCGGCCCTAAAGAGGCAATCGGCCTGGTGACGTCGGGCTCGACGTTGGCCCGTCGCCTGTTGTCGCACCCGTTTCCGGTGATTGTGGCGTGCCCTGGGCATGCCGTCGCCAAGGGCGCATTCCTGTTGTTGTCGGCGGATTATCGGATTGGTGTGGAAGGCCCGTTCAGCATTGGCCTGAATGAAGTGGCGATTGGCATGACCATGCACCACGCCGGGATCGAGTTAGCGCGGGATCGCCTGCGCAAATCCGCGTTTCACCGTTCGGTGATCAATGCCGAGATGTTCGACCCGCAAGGCGCCTTGGGCGCAGGCTTCCTCGACAAGGTGGTCGCACCGCAAGAGCTGCATGCTGCAGCGCTGGAAGCGGCCCGCCAGTTGAAGAAGCTGAATATGAACGCCCACAAACACACCAAGTTGAAGGTGCGCAAGGCGCTGCTGGAAGCGCTGGACGATGCGATCATCCAGGACCAGGGCCATATCCTTAGCTAAAGCCTGCAGCCGCATAAGAAAGCCCGACCTTGAGTCGGGCTTTTTCTTACAGATAAATTCGAATCATCCTCAGCCGCTCTAGCCTGCCGATGTCAGCAGATGTTGAAACATGTACTTAAACATCGCCTATCTCCTCCCTCTACAGGGGTAATTGCCGAATACAGTGCACAACCGTACACTGCGCCACCTTTTGTCCCGATGGGCTGTTTCGATGCTTTTTCTGTTGCGTATGTTGTTGATGGGCCTGCACTTTATGGTCGCCGGCGTGCTGGGCGTGCTGATCGGTGTCTGTCGGCCGTTCAACCCGGATAACAGCCGTTTATGTGCTCGCCTCTACGCGCTGCCGGCCATGTGGATCCTGCGCCTGAATGTGAAGGCCGACGTGGACTCGCTGCGCAACAAGCCCGGTACGTGCGTGATCATTGCCAACCACCAGTCCAACTACGACCTGTTTGTGTTCGGCACCGTGGTGCCGCACCGCACGGTGTGTATCGCCAAGAAAAGCCTCAAGTGGGTGCCGCTGTTCGGCCAGCTGTTCTGGCTGGCGGGCAATGTGCTGATTGATCGCGGCAACGCGCACAAGGCGCGCCGCGCGATGCTTACCACTACACACACCTTGCAGCATGAGGACACGTCGATCTGGGTGTTTCCGGAAGGCACGCGCAACCTGGGCAAAGGCCTGTTGCCGTTCAAGAAAGGTGCGTTCCATATGGCGATTGCCGCCGGTGTACCGATCGTGCAGGTGTGCGTGAGCAATTACGTCACCCACATGCAGCTCAATCGCTGGAACAGCGGTGATGTACTCATACGCTCGCTGCCGCCAATTCCTACGACAGGCCTGACTGCAGACGACATCCCGCAGTTGATGCAGGCCTGCCAGGCGCAGATGGATGAATGCATCGCCGGAATGGACCGCGAACTGCAAACCGCCTGGACACCCGCGCCTCTGTAATTCTGTGGGGCCACCCGCCCCCCCTATGCTGCGGATAAAAAAGCACGCTGCGGCCACGGCCACAAGGGAACGCCATTCAGGCTAAGCTGCCCAACACCTGTCCTCCCAATAAGAAGTGATCAGTATCATGGGTAGAGTTGTTGCGGCCGCTGTCTACAGCGCCGGAAAGAAAGTCACTGACATCACTCTCGACGAAGGCGCGGCCTGGGCCGCCAAACCCGACCACTTTGTGTGGATCGGCCTGGAAGAGCCCAGCGCACAGGAGCTGGCCAACCTGCAACGCCAGTTCAACCTGCATGAATTGGCCATCGAAGACGCCCTGGAAAAACACAGCCGCCCCAAGCTGGAAACCTTCGGCGATGCGCTGTTTATCGTCACTTATTCACCGGTGCGCGACAACGGCAAGCTGGAGTTTATCGAGACACATATTTTTGCCGGCAACGGCTACATCATTACCGCACGCAACGGCCACTCGGCGTCCTACGGTTATGTGCGCCAGCGCTGTGAGGCGCGGCCGCTGTTGCTGGAGCATGGGGAAGATTTCGTCCTCTATGCACTGCTCGATTTCGTCACCGAAAACTACCAGCCCGTGAGCGAGGCGATCCATGCCGAGATCGATGAGCTGGAGCGCAATGTGCTGTGCAACTCCCTCAGTGAAGTCGATATCCAGAACCTCCACGGCCTGCGCCGCGACGTGCTGCGGCTCAAGCGCTACGTGGCGCCGATGGTGGAGATCAGCCAGGAGCTGCAGAAGCTGAGCTTCCCGTTTATCGACAAGAATATGCGCCCGTATTTTCGTGATGTGCAGATCCACGTGACGCGGCAGATGGAAGATCTCACCACCCTGCGCGACATCGCCAGCCAGACCATTGAAATCGGGGTGTTGCTGGAGGCGTCGCGTCAAAGCGTGGTGCAGCGCAAATTCGCCGCGTGGGCGGCGATTCTCGCGTTCCCCACCGCGGTGGCGGGGATTTACGGAATGAACTTCCAGAACATGCCCGAGCTGCAATGGCACTACGGCTATTTTGCCGTGCTCGGGTTTATCGCGGTGGGCTGTACCAGCCTGTGGGCCAGTTTCAAGCGCTCGGGCTGGCTTTAAACCCGGGCCTCGGGCTTGTGCGCCACAAAGCGCATCATCCATTCCGCCACGGTCACGCCGTGGTGGTCACGCTCCAGGCTGGACACACCGTTGGTGTAGACCTTTTCGCCCAGGGTCGTCTGAAGAATCTCCAGCAATTCGCGGGAATAGTCGTGGATAAACTCCGGGTGGCCTTGGAAGCACAGCACCTGGTCACCGATGTGGTACGCGGCGAACGGGCAAAAATCGCTGGAGGCAATGACCGTGGCGTTGTCCGGCAACGTGGTGACCTGGTCCTGATGGCTGATCAATAGCGTCAGCTCTTCCACTTCAGGGCTCATCCACGGCGCCTTGGCATCGAGTTTGTAGTCGTGGATGCCCATGCCCCAGCCCTGGCCGGCACGCTCGGTCTTGCCGCCCAGCAGCAGCGCCAGCAATTGGTGGCCGAAGCAAATGCCGAGCAACTTGTCGCCACGCTCGTAGCGTTCGAGCAGGTACGTCTTGAGGGTCTGGATCCACGGGTCGGTACCGAAGGAGTCGGCCTTGCTGCCGGTCACCAGATAGGCGTCAAACACTTCATCGTCCGCGGGGTATTCGCCCTGCACCACGTTGTACACGACGAACTCGGCGGGAATCGGCTGCTTGGAGAACAGGCGCTTGAACATCTGCCCGTACCCTTGGTATTGATCGATCAAGCCTGGACGCAGGATATCGGTTTCCAGGATACAGACGCGTAGCGACATAAAAAATACCTGACACGGTGATGGGAATAATGCACACCCCAGAGCCTGCCTTGAAATACCCTGACAAGGCAAGCCCCGCGCATATCCAAAACCGTCAGAACGTCGCGTTCTGTGCCGCTTTCTCCAGCAACAACGCCGGCGGCGAGAACCGCTCGCCATATTGCTCGGCCAGATAACGGGCGCGGGCGACAAAGTCGTTCAGGCCGTACTGGTTGATAAACTGCAACGCGCCACCGCTCCAGGCCGCAAAGCCGATGCCGAAAATCGACCCGATGTTGGCGTCGGCGGTGGACAGCAACACGCCCTCCTCCACGCAACGCACGGTTTCGATAGCCTGGATAAACAGCAAACGGTCGCGTACATCCTGTGCCGAAATCCGTTGCCCGGGCTGTTCAAAGCGGCTTTTCAATTCCGGCCAGAGATACTTCTGCCCGCCCGCCGGATACTCGTAAAAACCGCCCCCCGCCGCTTTGCCCACGCGCTTGTACTCGTTCACCAACAGGTCAATCACCACCGTCGCCGGATGGCTCGGCACGCTTTTACCTTCCGCCTGCAGATCCTTGGCCGCCTGCTGTCGGATATGGCTCATCAAGCTGAGAGACACTTCGTCAGACACCGCCAACGGCCCCACCGGCATCCCCGCCTTGCGCGCCTCGGTCTCGATCATCGCGGCGGCCACCCCTTCGCCGAGCATGGCAATGCCTTCATTCGTGAAAGTGCCGAACACCCGCGAGGTGAAAAAGCCGCGACTGTCGTTGACCACAATCGGGGTCTTCTTGATCTGCAGTACGAAATCAAACCCCCGGGCCAGGGTTTCGTCCGAGGTGTGCGCGCCCTTGATGATTTCTACCAAGGGCATCTTGTCCACCGGGCTGAAGAAATGCAGGCCGACAAACTTGCCTGGGTCGGGCACCGCCGTGGCCAGGCCGCTGATGGGCAAGGTCGAGGTGTTGGAGGCGATCACCGCTTCGGCACCGACGACTTGCTGAGCAGCCGCAGAGACCCTGGCCTTGAGTTCGCGGTCTTCGAACACGGCTTCGATAATCAGGTCGCAACCGGCCAGGTCGGCGTCATCCTGCGTAGGATGAATGCGCGCGAGGGTGCTTTCGCGCTGATCCGGGGTCAGTTGCCCACGGCTGACCTTCTTGTCCAATAACTCCGCCGAGTGCGCCTTGCCCTTGTCGGCCGCCGCCTGGTTGATGTCCTTGAGCACCACCTCAATGCCGGCGCAGGCACTGACATAGGCGATGCCTGCGCCCATCATCCCGGCGCCGAGCACGCCGACTTTGCGCGTCACGTAAGGCGCAAAGCCCTCGGGTCGGGAACGGCCGGCGTTGATCTCATTGAGCTGGAACCAGAAGGTGCCGATCATGTTTTTCGCCACCTGCCCGGTGACCAGCTCGGTGAAATAGCGGGTTTCGATCAGGTGCGCGGTGTCGAAATCCACCTGGGCGCCCTCGACGGCGGCGCAGAGGATTTTCTCCGGGGCAGGGAAGCAGCCCTGGGTCTTACTGCGCAAAATCGACGGCGCTATTGCCAGCATCTGCGCAACCTTGGGGTTCGACGGCGTGCCGCCTGGAAGCTGATAGCCCTTGGTGTCCCACGGCTGCCTGGCCTCTGGATTAGCCAGAATCCACGCGCGGGATTTGGCCAGCAGCTCATCGCGGTTCAGCGCCAGCGCCTGGATCAAACCAGCCTGCAGCGCCTGTTGTGGGCGGACTTTCTTGCCTTCCAGCAGATACGGCAGGGCTTTTTCCAGGCCGAGCATGCGCACCATGCGCACCACCCCGCCGCCGCCCGGCAGCAGGCCGAGAGTCACCTCCGGCAAGCCGAGCTGCACCGATTTGTCATCCAGCGCGACGCGGTAGTGGCACGCCAGGCAAATCTCCCAGCCGCCGCCCAACGCGGCGCCATTGATCGCGGCGACCAGCGGTTTGCCCAGGGTTTCCAGGCGTCGCAGTTGCGCCTTCAGCACCCGCACGCCGTCGTAGAAATCCTTGGCGTGGGCCTTGTCGACCTTGATCAGTTCATTGAGGTCGCCGCCGGCAAAAAAGGTTTTCTTCGCCGAGGTGATGATCACACCGGCAATCTGCTCCTTTTCCGCTTCCAGGCGCGTGACGGTGGCCGCCATGGCCTCGCGATACACGCCGTTCATGGTGTTGGCACTCTGGCCGGGCATGTCGAGGGTCAGCACCACGATCTGGTCTTGGCCTTTTTCGTAACGAATGGCTTCGGTCATGACAAATTCCTTCGGCTCAGAGGCGTTCGATAATGGTGGCGATGCCCATGCCACCGCCCACGCACAGGGTGGCCAGGCCGTAACGTTGCTGGCGCGCCTCCAGTTCGTCGAGCAGGGTGCCGAGGATCGCGCAACCGGTGGCGCCCAGCGGATGGCCCATGGCGATGGAGCCGCCGTTGACGTTGACCCGTGCGGGGTCGATGCGCATGTCCTTGATGAACTTGAGCACGACAGACGCAAACGCTTCGTTGACTTCAAACAGGTCGATGTCTTCAACGCGCAAACCCGCCTTGGCCAGGGCCTTGCGGGTAGCCGGCGCCGGGCCGGTGAGCATGATGGTCGGATCGGTGCTGGTCACCGCCGTGGCGACGATTCGCGCCCGCGGTTGCAGGTCCAGCTCGCGCCCCTTGGCCTCGGAGCCGATCAACATCAGCGCAGCGCCGTCGACAATCCCGGAGCTATTGCCCGGCGTGTGTACATGGTGAATGCGTTCTACATGGCTGTAGACCCGCAGCGCGGTGGCGTCGAAGCCCATCTGGCCCATCATTTCGAAGCTGGGCTTGAGCTTGCCGAGGCCTTCGAGGGTGGAGTCACCGCGGATAAATTCATCCTGGTCGAGCAGCACAATGCCGTTCTGGTCCTGCACTGCGATCAGCGACTTGCTGAAGGAACCGTCAGCGCGCGCCCTGGCTGCTTTCTGCTGGGACTGCAGGGCAAAGGTATCGACGTCCTCGCGCGTGAAGCCCTCAAGGGTGGCAATCAGGTCGGCGCCAATGCCCTGGGGCGTGAAGTGGCTGTGCATATTGGTGTGCGGATCAAGTACCCAGGCGCCGCCATCACTGCCCATGGGCACGCGGGACATGGACTCGACGCCGCCGACCACCACCAGGTCCTCAAAGCCGGAACGCACTTTCATCGCGCCGAGGTTGACCGCTTCCAGGCCCGAGGCGCAGAAGCGGTTGACCTGCACGCCGGCGACGCTGACGGCCCAGTCCGCGACGAGCGCGGCGGTCTTGGCGATGTCCGCGCCCTGGTCCCCCACGGGCGTGACGCAGCCGAGCACGATGTCATCCACCTGGTGCGTGTCGAGGTCGCTGCGTTGCGCCAGCGCTGTCAGCAGACCGGCCACCAGGTCGACCGGTTTGACACTGTGCAAGGCACCATCGGCCTTGCCTTTGCCCCGGGGCGTGCGTATCGCATCAAAGATCAAAGCTTGGGTCATGACATCCTCGAACCGCTGTGCATGTGTGCCCCTACCTTAGGCCCGATTGACACGGTTTCAATGACGGATGCGCTCATTGCTTTTGACCACCACGCTCGGACGAACGGTAGGCTTACGCGCGTATTGCTTGATTAATCGTTTTAGCTGTCTAGCCAAGGCATTGGCGCCAAGATGGCGATAGGCCTCATAGCGTTTTAAGCTGAAATCCTGATTAGCTGATATTAAATGGATCTAAGCCACGCAGAACGAGGGCTCTAAGGTTCAATCAGTAGGAAGTTGCTGCCGGGTTTTGCTGGAGCAACTGTAAGAAAAGCGACACGTCATAACGGCATAGTAGATTTTACCGGCACGCATTTGACGCTCAGGAATAACAACAAAAGGCAGTCAGCCATGTTCAAACATTCGAAAGTACGTCAGGCGGGACTCATTCTTTTCGCCACCACACTGATTCTGATCCTGCCCAACCTGACCAAGGTCATTGGGTGACCACTCACTCGCCACATTCCGTGCATACACAGCACCAGGACTGCAGTTTTTGGCAGCACCTGCCGGGACATTGCGTATAGCGGTCCTGCTGCAGGCGCTGCCGTTTTGCGTGCGAATTTGCGCTATCGTGAGCCCCATCGTCCCCTCGCATCGGGCTTATCCGTTGAAACTCATCCTCGCCCTTCTCGCCTTGTTCATTGCCGTACCTGCCACGGCAGCCTCGTTGAGCATCGAACTCGACCACACGCGCAAGACCTGGCAGACCGCCGACCTGCTCAAGCATCCGGACGCGCAGACCGTGCAGATCGTCGACGACGTGTCCTACAAGCGCAATATGACTTATCGCGCGGTACCGCTGGCCGTGCTCCTACCGGGTCTCACGCCTGAAGCTCATCTGCAAGCCGTTGCCCTGGATGGGTTTGCCGCCGAACTGGCGGCGGCGCCGTTGCTGCAAACTCGCGGCGCCCGCGCCTGGCTGGCCGTGGAAGACCCGGCTCACCCCTGGCCCGCGCTGGCCGACGGCAAGCCGAGTGCGGGGCCGTTCTACCTGGTGTGGACCGATCCGCAAGCCGGGCATATCAGCCCTGAGCAGTGGCCATTCCAGATCTCCACGATCAAACAGTTGAAGACGGTGGCCGAGCGCTTCCCCGCGCTGTTGCCCGACCCGGCGCTGGCCGCGAATGATCCGGTCAATCAGGGCTTCGCGTTGTTCCAGAAAAACTGCCTGGCCTGCCATCGCCTCAATGGCGCCGGCGATGCGCAGGTGGGGCCGGACCTGAATATTCCCTACAACCCCACCGAGTATTTCGGCGCCGATTTCCTCAAGCGTTATATCCGCGACCCGCAGAGCCTGCGGCATTGGCCACAGGCAAAGATGCCAGCATTCGCCGCCAGCGTGTTGCCAGACAGCGAGTTGGATTTATTGGTGGGTTATTTGAAGCATATGGCGGGGCGTAAGCAGCAGCCGTGAATGCTGGGTGATGGGTAGGTGGGCTTGTTCTGGCAACTGAGATTGTTGTGTCAACCTAGCTTGTTGTGGCGAGCGGGCTTGCCCCGCGTTGGGCTGCGCAGCAGCCCCGATAAAGCAGAATGCATTGTGTCAGGCACTCCTCAGTGCAGGGTTTTAGGGCTGCTGCGCAG
>NZ_JASCPP010000053.1:0-42934 GCF_029959745.1 Pseudomonas sp. PS01298
CCCTACCCCCGAACCCCCCCAACCCCCAACCCCCCCCAAATTATTTCCACCCCCCACTGACTTTTTCCTCCCCACCAAAGGTCAACATCCTTCAAGCACCTTAGAACCCAGGAGACCCCCCCATGACCACCCACAAGGCACTGTTGATCCTCCACGGCAAGCAAGCCCTCAACGAGGACGTGCGCGCGGCCGTGCAGGCCCGGCGCGACCTGGGCTGGGAACTGGCGGTGCGGGTCACATGGGAAGGCGGCGACGCCCAGCGCCTGGTCAATGAAGCGCTGGACGGCGGCTACCCGCACATCATCGCCGGCGGTGGCGACGGCACCTTGCGCGATGTCGCCGAAGCCATGGCCCAGGCCAACACCGATGCCAGCCTGGTGCTCATGCCCCTGGGCACCGCCAACGACTTCGCCCGCGCCGCCGGGGTCCCGCTGGAACCTGCCCAGGCCCTGGCATTGCTGGACGTGCCGCCCAAGGCGATCGACCTCGGCCGGGTCGGCGGGCAAATCTTCCTCAATATGGCCACCGGCGGCTTCGGCAGCCAGGTCACCGCCAACACCTCCGAGGACCTGAAGAAGGTGCTCGGCGGTGCGGCGTACCTGTTCACCGGCTTGACCCGTTTCAGCGAGTTGAAGGCCGCCTATGGCGAGCTGGAAGGCCCGGATTTTCACTGGAAAGGCGAACTGCTCGCGCTCGGGATCGGCAACGGGCGCCAGGCCGGGGGAGGGCATGTGCTATGCCCGGAGGCATTGGCCGATGATGGCTTGCTGGACGTCAGCATCCTGCCGGCACCCCAGGAGGTGGTCGGCACCCTGCGCGAGCTGATGACCAACGGCTGGGGCCTGGACACCATGTTCGTCCGCGCGCGCCTGCCGTGGGTCAATATCAAGGTTGCA
This sequence comes from Pseudomonas sp. PS01298, assembly GCF_029959745.1. Lineage (NCBI taxonomy): Bacteria > Pseudomonadati > Pseudomonadota > Gammaproteobacteria > Pseudomonadales > Pseudomonadaceae > Pseudomonas > Pseudomonas sp. PS01298. The sequence goes on from NZ_JASCPP010000053.1 coordinate 897, forward strand.
CAGGGCCTGTACATCAACCTCGACGGCGAGCCGCTGGAAGGCGACGACTTGCACTTCGAGGCCGTGCCCAAGGCCTTGCGCGTGCACCTGCCGGTGAATTCGCCGTTAGTCGTCCAGGCTGATGATCTGCTCGCGCACCGCGAATAACACCAGGCCCGCCACGTCGAAAATCTGCAGGCGCTTCATGATTTGCGAACGGTGCGCTTCCACGGTCTTGATGCTCAGGCCCAGGCCGTGGGCGATTTCACGGGTGGACTTGCCGCGCACGATCAAGCGCAGGATCTCCAACTGCCGGGCGGTGAGGTTATGGCTGTGGCCGGCGGGCGTGGTGGCGCCCTGGCCGCGCACCAGCGCCTGGTTGATCACGGTGTGGGCGATCGCCGGGCTCAGGTAGCGCTCGTTGTTGCGCAAGGCCAGCAGCGCGTGTTCCAGCTCGTTGGCGGTGGTGTCCTTGAGCAGGTAGCCATGGGCGCCGGACTCCAGCGCGCACATGATCAGTTCCGGGTCGGTGTGCATCGACAGGATCAGCACTTTGCTCTTGGGGTAGCCGCGCTTGAGTTGCTGCAAGGCATCCAGGCCGCCGGTGTGCTTCATCGACAGGTCCAGCAGCACGATATCCGGCAACAGCGCGCTGAACTGCTCCAGCAGTTGTGCGCCATCGCTGGCTTCGCCGATCACCGTATAACCGGGTATGTCCTGGACCAGCGCGCGTACGCCGGCCCGGATCAGTGCATGGTCATCCACCAGGAGTAATTTGCAGGTCACTCGAGAACCTTAGGGGAACTGGCCCGTTCGAGGGCGCGGGGCGCCCAGGGGAAGAGCGCGTCGATCCGTGTCCCTTTGCCTGGCTGGCTGCTGACGGACAAGGTGCCCCCCAGCTGATCAATCCGCTCCGACATGCCGGCCATGCCCCGTTGACCTTCCAGGCCGGGGTTGATGGCAGGCGAAAAGCCCAGGCCGTCATCGCTGATAAACAGCGACAGGCCTTCGGGCAGGCGTTGCAGGCGTACCAGCAAATTGCGCGCCTGGGCGTGGCGTAGCATGTTGGTCACCGCTTCCTGGGTAATGCGAAAGGCCGCCACGGCCATTTCTTCCGGGATGCCGGTCAGCCGTTGCTGGCATTCCAGGCTCCAGTGAATCGGGGTGTTTTCCAGGGTCTTGAGCAGGTGCGCGCGCAGGCTCGCTTCCAGGCCCAGGCTGGCCAGCTGGCGCGGGTTGAGGATGGCGGAGACGTCACGCACCTTGGCCAGGGTTTCGTTGAGGGTGTTGCACAGCACCGTGCATTGGCTCTGCAGGTCTTCCGGCAGGCGGCGTTTGAGCCACTCGCTTTGCAGCTTGGCGGCGGTCAGTAGCTGGCCGATATCGTCATGCAGTTCGCGGCTGAGGCGGTGGCGCTCGTTTTCCTGCACCTGCAGCAAGCGGTCGGCAAGTTCCTGGGGCTGGAACTTGATGGACTTGCGTGAGCGCCACTGCTGCAGGCCAACCACCACCACGATCGCCAGGTTCAACAGCACCACCACCAGCGGCATCGGCTCGGCGTGGGCGTAGGTCCACAGGCTGAGCAGCAGCGAGACAAGGCACAAGGCAAGGACCAGGCGTCGAGCATGGCTGCGGGACACGGACCTGGCGAGGAGTGACTTGAAGTTGGCGTACATAGCGGATGGAGCCAATGAGGGTTCGCTGCGGGAAGACCGGTCACGGCGGCTGACAGGGCTTTGTGTGGAATGCGTGGCCGAATCGTTTTTATACATGATGAAGTTGAGTTACTTCGAGCGGGGCATAGTATCACCCCTGTAACCGTTGGTCGCCTGGCACTTTGCTTTTGCCGTGCCTATATCCAGGCAAATACCCGGGCGGTAACCACAGAGTTTGGAACAGTGGGAAGTTGTATTATCGAAGTTGGTTTGTATCGATATGTCCGTTAGTGGCTATTTGATATTTATTCCGGTCGTTTTTAGATAACTCAGGGTGCGAATACGACCTGTCATTGGTTCAGGACGTGTGATGCATTCGTTGTTGCGGTTTGCTGCTGAAGTCTTTTTGTGGGATCTGCAGGATGACCGTGGCAATCAAGGTCGTTTGCTCGGTTTCGTCCAGGGTCAGTTGGCCAGTCTTGGCGTCGATGAGTTCCAGCTGCCAGGCCAGTAACGTCAGGCAATCATGCAGCGCATCCAGGGCCTGGTCATGCAGGTGCAGAGGGTTTTCGGCATTCGCGATCAGGTACTGGATGTGCCGCGAGAACTCGCTGATGGCCTGCAGCGCCAGGGCGTCGGCCTTTTCGGCCAGCTTGATCAGGCTGATCTTCATGCAGTCGATCGCGTCGCTGTCATTGCGGATCATATGCAGATGACTGAGGCACTCTTCGGACTTGGCCAGTAGCTTCTCGGCTTCATGCAGAAACTCGGGAAGTGCAAGTTGCCACTCGTTACCGTCGTTCATCATGCAAGTCTCCACAACTTAAGGTCGGGTGATGAGATGTCGCACCGGGTGAATGGCTTAAAACTAGCGCTGAAATATGACTGAAATCTGTAGGTCGCTTCTGAGATTTCAGTAGGACGCTTATTTGAATGATGGCGACGGCGGTGCGTGGCCCTCATGAGCGGGGTCCGTTGCACACCTTCAGTTACCCTCGCGTGGAGGTCTGGAAGGCCCGTGGGCCGAGGGCTTGGGATGGCAAACAAAAGCCTGACTCCATTCATGCATTGAGAATGGCGTCACATTAATGGCTATTAGATATTGCGAATATCAGGTTGGGCCCGATTGTGTCTAAGGGAATCCCTTAGATAGCGGAACCTTGCGTCGATTTGAATGTCGCGCAACGTCGCTGCACCGCCTCTGGAGCGGCGTTCGCAGTAAACCATGATGTCAGTGTGACATCAACGAATTTACATGGCATTTTACCAGGGTCAAGGTCTGGCGCTCGCCGCCGATAACCTCTCCATGCAATGCACTCACCCTCGCGCCACACTTTCAGCGCACACCAGGAGCTTTTAATGGCCGGCATTCTCGACACGGTAGACCAACGCACGCAACTGGTGGGTGAGAATCGCCTCGAAATCCTCATGTTTCGCCTGGCCGGGCGCCAGCTGTTCGCGATCAACGTGTTCAAGGTCCAGGAAGTCCTGCAATTGCCCAAGTTGACCTTGATGCCCCAGCGCCACCCGTTCGTGTGCGGCGTGGTCAACCTGCGTGGCCAGACGTTGCCGGTGATCGACCTGTCCCAGGCGATTGGCATGCGCCCCTTGGTGCCTGGGCCGAACAGCACGATTATCGTCACCGAGTACAACCGTTCGGTGCAGGCGTTCCTGGTGGGCGGCGTGGACCGCATCGTCAACATGAACTGGGAGGCTATCCTGCCGCCGCCGACCAGCGCCGGGCGCCAGCACTACCTCACCGCCATCAGCAAGGTCGATGACCAGTTGGTGGAGATCATCGACGTGGAAAAAGTCCTCGCCGAAATCGTGCCATACAACGCCAAGGTCTCCCGCGAAAAACTCGACGACCCGGTGCTGGAACGTGCGCGTGGCCGCGAAGTGCTGCTGGTCGACGACTCCAATGTGGCCTTGTCGCAACTGCGCGACACCCTCGGCCAGTTGGGTGTGAAGATGCACATCGCCAGCGACGGCCTCAAGGCGCTGAACATGCTCAAGGCCTGGGCCGACAGCGGCCAGGTGATGACCGACAAACTACTGATGATCTTCACCGACGCCGAAATGCCCGAGATGGACGGTTACCGCCTCACCACCGAGATCCGCAACGACCCGCGCCTGCGTGGGCTGTATGTGGTGTTGCACACGTCGCTGTCGGGGAGCTTCAACGATTCGATGGTGAAGAAGGTCGGTTGCGACAACTTCCTGTCCAAATTCCAGCCCGACAAACTCGTCGATGTGGTGCGTCAGCGTCTGATGCTGGACGAAGTGCCGGCTTGACCTTAGGGTGACGGCTTTGCCCCTCAGGAATGCAGGCTCATGCTTCGTCTCAGCGCGTTGTACCGTTACCCCTTGAAGTCCGGCAAGGCCGAGAGCCTGCAACACATCGGCCTGGATAAGCTGGGGCTGGACGGGGATCGACGCTGGATGCTGGTGGACGAGGCCAGTGGGCGTTTCCTCACGCAGCGGGCCGTGGCGAAGATGAGCCAGTTGTCGGCGCTGTGGAGCAGCAGCGGTGGCCTGAGCTTGAGTTCGCCCGGGTATGCTCCGCTGGACGTGGCGTTGCCGGCCGGCGACGCCGCGTTGCGCGGTGTGACCATCTGGCGCGACACCTTGCGCGTGCCGGACGCAGGCGACGAAGCGGCGGCGTGGGTCAGTGACTTTATCGGCAAGCCGACCCGGCTGGTGCACATTCCCCTTGAACGCGCGCGTACCACCGAAGCGGGCTACGGGCGCGATGACGACCAGGTCGCGTTCGCCGACGGTTACCCGTTGCTGCTGATCGGCCAGGCTTCCCTGGACGACCTCTCGCAACGCATCGGCCGGCCCATGGAGATGCTGCGCTTTCGCCCCAACCTTGTGATCGAAGGCAGCGCCGCCTTTGCCGAAGACGGCTGGAAGCGCCTGCGCATTGGCGACGTCGAGTTCCGCGCGGTCAAGCCGTGCTCACGGTGCATCCTCACCACCATTGACCCGCACACCGGCGAACGCAGTGCCGACCGCGAGCCTTTCGCGACCCTCGAGGCATATCGCAAGACCGAAAACGGCGCGATTTTTGGCCAGAACCTGGTCAATGACGGCGTGGGCCGGCTTGAAGTCGGCATGCCGGTGACGCTGCTTGAATAGGGTGCCGCGCGCATAAAAAATGCCCGTCTCGCAGGAGACGGGCATTTTTTTTGACCGGTCGACGGCTTAGCCGCGGTATTCGCACAGGTAAGCGGTGTCCACGGCGACCTTCAGTTGGAACTTGCTGTTGGCCGGTACGTTGAACTGGCTGCCGGCGGCGAAGGTTTCCCAGTCGCTGGCGTCGGGCAGCTTGACGGTCAGGGCGCCGGACACCACGTGCATGATTTCACGCTGGGCGGTGCCGAATTCGTATTCACCCGGGGCCATGACGCCGATGGTCGCCGGCCCTTCAGCGGTGCCGAAAGCGATCGACTTGACGGTGCCGTCGAAGTACTCGTTGACTTTAAACATGGGCGATTCCTCGGAAAGTGGGTTAAGGCTTCCTGCTTACTGCAGGCGCCCGATGCAAGGCTTGAGGGCCTCATCGGCGGCAAGCCGGCGCCTGCAGGAAGAGCAGATTACGCAAAAAGGCTGGCCAGTATGCCCAAGCCTTCGGGAGCTGCCTAGACCGGCAAAATCAGCGGCAGCAGCCGGGCGGTGTTGCGCGCGTCTTCCAGGGCCCGATGTTGCTGCCCATGGAACTGCATCCCCGCCAATTGCAGGGCGGCGTTGAGCCCCAGCGGCTTGTCCAGGCGCCGGGCCTTGGCGAAGCGCTGCTTGAGGTTTACATGGGGCGTGTGGGCGAGTGCACTGGCCAGCTCATGGCGCTGCCATTCCAGTTCCAGTTGCACACGGTCGTAGTCACCCCAGCTGGCCCAGCCTTCCAGGCGTGCCTGGTGCTGGCCCAGCCAGCGCTCGAACAGCGACCACACCTCGATCATCGGCAACGCGCTGTCGATATTCGCCTGGGTGATGTGGGTCAGCTTGCGGCAAAAGGGCGTCAACAAGGGCCGACGCAGGGGCCGTACGAAGCGCTGGAAGTGGTCCAGCTCGCGGCCCTGGCGGTTCACCAGGCTCGCGCCGATCTCGATGACTTCCATCTCCGTCACGGGCCAGCCGCCGTCATCCGTCGTGGCTTCAAGGTCAATAATCAGCCAATGAGGCATTGTGCAGCTTCCCGTACTCATCCCTTACTGATGGGGATAGAGCGTAGCCCGGCCCTGTAGTTCCCGCCCAGCGCTTATTCGATCTCGAGCAAAACCTGGCGATTGCGCACCTGATCGCCGGCAGTCACCTGCACGCCCTTGACCACGCCGTCCCTGTCGGCCTTCAGCGGGTGCTCCATTTTCATCGCCTCAAGTACCAGCAACAGCTGGCCTTTGCTCACGGTGTCGCCGGCGCTGACCCGCACATCGACGATGGCACCATCCATCGGGGCCTTGACCCGGCCGCTGCCGGCGTCCGCCTGGCGCTCGACGACCTGCTGGGTGCGGTTGGTCACGGTGATGCCGGGCAGCCACAGCTGGTCGCCATCATGGTGATAGGCGATACGCCGGCGGATGCCATTGATGATCAGGCTGGCCCAGCGCCCGTCGGTGGCAAGGGGGTGGATGTCGAGGCCATTGGCGTGCAGGCGCTCGTTCTCCAGCACGCTGACCGCGATTTCGCGGACCTCGTCGTGGACGGCCAGGCGGTAGGTCCACGTCAGCGTGGCGTTGTTGCGCCAGCCCGCCAACCCCTGGCGATGCTGGCCGGCGCTGTGTTGATAAAACAGCGCGGCGGCCACGGCGAGCTGTTCCTCGGTCGCCGCCAGGGCTGGCACCTCGCTGAAGTGTTCGGCAATAAACCCGGTACTGAAGTCAGCACTGACAAACCCCGGGTGCTTGAGCAGGTCGGCCAGCATGTGTTGATTGCTCGCCACCCCCAACAGCACTGTGTCTTCCACTGCGCGCAGCAGCTTGCGCCGGGCCTCTTCGCGGGTGGCGCCGTGGGCGATGATTTTGCCCAGCATCGGGTCGTAGAACGGGCTGATGCGCTGGCCCTGCAGCACGCCATGGTCAACCCGCACGCCCGCCGCCGGTTGCCAATGCAGGACCTTGCCGGTTTGCGGCAGAAAGTCCTGCGCCGGGTCTTCGGCGTACAGGCGCACTTCCATGGCGTGGCCGCTGAGGGTCACGCCTGCCTGGTCCAGCGGCAGGGGGTGGCCGGCGGCGATCTGCAGTTGCCAGTCCACCAGGTCGAGGCCGGTGATCAATTCGGTGACCGGATGCTCCACCTGCAGGCGGGTGTTCATTTCCAGAAAGTAGAACTGGCCGTTGCGATCGAGCAGGAACTCGACGGTACCTGCGCCGACATAATTCACCGCGCGTCCCGCCCTGAGTGCGGCTTCGCCCATGGCCTGGCGCAGCGCGGGCGTCATCACCGGGCAGGGTGCTTCTTCGATGATTTTCTGATGGCGCCGCTGGATCGAGCAGTCACGCTCACCCAGGTAGATAAGGTGGCCGTGGCTGTCGCCAAACACCTGGATTTCGACGTGGCGCGGCTCGATCAACGCCTGTTCGAGGATCAGTTCGTCACTGCCGAAGGCGTTTTTCGCCTCCGAGCGGGCGGTGTGCAGGTTGTCCAACAGCGCCTCGGGTTGATGCACCAGGCGCATGCCTCGGCCGCCGCCACCGGCGCTGGCCTTGATCATCAAGGGATAGCCGATGCGCTCGGCTTCTCGCTGCAGTGTGCTGTCGTCCTGGGCCGCGCCCTGGTAGCCAGCGATACACGGCACCCCGGCCTCGAGCATGGCGAGTTTGGACAGGCGCTTGCTGCCCATCAGCTCGATGGCCTCGGCGCTGGGGCCGATGAACGTCAGGCCGGCCTGCTGGCAGGCGTGGGCGAACGCGGGGTTTTCCGATAGAAAACCGTAGCCGGGATGCACCGCATCGGCGCCGGTGAGCCTGGCCGCTTGGATAATCGCCGGGATATTCAGGTAGGACTGCTGCACCGGCGCGGGCCCGATATTCACCGCCTCATCGGCCATCTGCACATGCAGCGCCTGCGCGTCGGCGTCGCTGTAGACCGCAACTGTGCGGTAGCCCAGGGCCTGGGCGGTGCGCTGGATACGGCAGGCGATTTCGCCGCGGTTGGCGATCAGGATCTTGGTGAAGTCGGGCATGGGCTTATCCCTTGACTGATGGGGGTGATGGTTCGGGCCTCATTGCGGGCAGGTCGGGTTGTCGCAGCGCCGCTCTCACCGTTGGAATGCATTTCCCTGTGGGCGCTGGCTTGCCTGCGAAGACGTCATTTGCACCAGCGCGGTTTGCGCTTCTGCACAAACGCCTGCGTCCCCTCAATCCCTTCTTCACTTCTCACCGCCTCGGCAAACCACTGCGCGCCGCGATCCAGCACCGCCTCAAGCGGCTCATCCACACTCGCCAGCAACAGGGATTTGGTCCGTCCATTCGCTCCCGGCGCGCAGCGCAGTACCTGCCCCAGCACCTCGTCCAGGCGCTCCGCCAATGCCTGCGGGTCGCGCTCGGTGAAGTGCACGACGCCCAGCCGCTCGGCTTCAAGGCCGTCAAAGCGCGCCGCCGTCAGTGCCAGTCGGCGGGCCTGGGTCAGGCCGATACGCTTGACCACGAACGGCGCAATCTGCGCCGGCAGCAAGCCCAGGCTGGTCTCCGGCAAACCGAACTGCGCCTGGTGATCGGCAATCGCGATATCACTCACGCACGCCAGGCCAAAGCCGCCGCCCAGCACTGCGCCTTGCAGCACCACGATCACGACTTGGGGAACCGCCTCGACTTCTTGCAACAAGGTGCCAAACGCCCGGTTCAGCGCCTGGAGTTGATTACCCGCCGTGACCAGGTCCTTCACATCGGCCCCGGCGCAGAAATGCCCGCCGGCGCCGCTGATCACCAAGGCGCGCACCTGGCCGTCGAGTTGCGCCAGCACCGCGCGCAGTTCATTGACCATTTCCAGGCTCATCGCATTACGGCTTTCAGGGCGATTGAGGGTGATGTGCAGCACGCCGTTATGCGGCTCCAGCAAGAGCGTGTTCATGCTTTTTTCCCCGGCAAGGTGCCCATCAGTTTGCAGATGATGCCCAGCATGATTTCGTCGGCGCCGCCGCCAATCGAGACCAGGCGCACATCGCGATAAGCCCGCGCCACCGGGTTGTCCCACATGAAGCCCATGCCGCCCCAGTATTGCAGGCAACTGTCGCTGACTTCACGGCCCAGGCGCCCGGCCTTGAGCTTGGCCATGGAGGCCAAGCGGGTTACGTCCTGGCCTTTGATGTATTGCTCGGTGGCCTGGTAGACCAGCGCGCGCAGGCATTCGATTTCGGTGGCCAGTTCGGCCAGGCGAAAGTGGATGACCTGGTTGTCGATCAGCGCCTTGCCGAAGGTCTGGCGCTCCTGGCAGTAGGCGATGGTGCTGTCGATGCAGTACTCCAGGCCCTTGATCATATTGGCCGCGCCAAACAGCCGTTCTTCCTGGAACTGCAGCATCTGCATCATGAAGCCTGCACCTTCATGGCCGATGCGGTTGCGCTGTGGCACGCGCACGTCATCGAAAAACACCTGGGCCGTTTCCGAACTGTGCATGCCGAGCTTTTCCAGGGGCGGGCTGACGCTGATCCCCGGGGTGTTCATCGGCACCATGATCAGCGACTTGTTGATGTGCGGCTTGTCATCGGAAGTGTTGGCCAGCAGGCAGATAAAATCGGCGCTGGGCGAGTTGGTGATCCACATTTTGCTGCCGTTGATCACGTAGTCGTCGCCGTCCTTGCGCGCGTGGGTTTTCAGCCCGGCCACGTCGGAACCGGCGCCGCTTTCCGACACGCCGATACAGCCCACCTGTTCGCCGCTGATGGCCGGGCGCAGGAATTCATCGCGCAGTTCATCGGAACCGAAGCGGGCGAGGGCGGGGGTGCACATGTCGGTCTGCACGCCGATGGACATGGGGATGCCACCGCAGCGGATGGTGCCGAACTCTTCGGCGGCGACGATCGAATAGCTGTAGTCCAGGCCCATGCCGCCGAACTGCTCCGGCTTGGAGATACCCAGCAGGCCGAGGTCGCCGGCCTTGCGAAAGATCTCGTGGATGGGGAAGCGCCCGGCTTTTTCCCATTCATCCACATGGGGGTTGATCTCGCGGTCGACGAAGGCGCGGACGGTGCGGCGCAGTGCCTGGTGTTCCTGGGTGAAGATCATTGTTGTTGTTCTCCTGAGCGTTAGAAACGCGCCACGCCAAAGCTGTTGGGCTGCAACTGCCGCACATCAGCCTCATGACAAATATCCAGCAGCAACCCCAGCAGCGTGCGGGTATCGCGGGGATCAATCAGCCCGTCATCCCACAGATTCGCACTGCCATACAGCGCAGTGGATTGGCTGTCGAGCTTCTGCGCCGTGACCTGCTCCAGCATGTCCAGCACCTTGGGATCCGGCACCAGGCCGTCCTTCAACTGCTTGGCCTCGGTGACAATCCGCAGCACCTTGCCCGCCTGCGCACCGCCCATGACCGCCGTGCGGCTGTTGGGCCAGGCGAAGATAAACCGCGGGTCCAGGCCACGCCCGCACATCGCATAGTTGCCGGCGCCGTACGAACCGCCGACCACCACCGTGAGTTTAGGCACCCGCGCGTTGGCCACCGCCTGGATCATCTTCGCACCGTGCTTGATCACCCCTTGTTGCTCCGATTCGGTGCCCACCATGAACCCGGTGGTGTTGTGCAGGAACAGCAGCGGCGTGCGGCTCTGGTCGCACAGTTGGATGAACTGGGCGGCCTTGCTCGCGCCCTTGGGCGTGATCGGGCCGTTGTTGCCGATCACGCCGACGGCGCGGCCCTGGATCTGCAGGTGGCCGCAGACCGTGTGGGCATCGAACTCGCCCTTGAACTCGAGGAACTGCGAGCCGTCCGCCAGCCGCGCGAGGATCTCGCGCACGTCATAGGGTTTCTTCGGGTCATCGGGGATCAACCCCAACAGCTCGTCGATGGGATACAGCGGCTCGGCATACGCCCGTCTCGACGCCGGCGGCAGGCGCTCATCCCACGGCAACAGGCTGACAATCTCGCGCACGATGCGCACGCCGTCGGCATCGTTTTCCGCCAGGTATTCGGCGGTGCCGGCGGTTTGCGCATGCATCTCGGCGCCGCCCAGTTCTTCATCCGTGGCGATTTCACCGGTGGCGGCCTTGAGCAGCGGCGGCCCGGCGAGGAACAGCTTGGCCTTGCCGCGCACCACCACCACGTAGTCCGACAACCCCGGCTGATACGCCCCACCTGCAGTGGCCGAGCCGTGCACCACGGTGATCTGCGGCAAGCCCATGGCCGACATGCGCGCCTGGTTGGCGAAGCTGCGCGCGCCTTCGACGAAAATCTCGGCGGCATAGTTGAGGTTGGCCCCGCCGCTTTCGGCCAGGGTCACCACCGGCAGTTTGTTCTCCATGGCGATCTGTTGCAGGCGCAGGGATTTCTTCAGGCCCGTGGGGGAAATGGTGCCGCCCTTGATTGCGCTGTTATTGGCCACCACCAGCATGCGCACGCCGCTGACGTAGCCGATGCCGGCGATCAAGCCGCCACCGGCGGCGCTGCCGTCCTTGTCATCATGCAGTTTGTAGCCGGCCAGGCTCGCCAGTTCGAGGAACGGTGCGCCGGGGTCCAGCAGCAAATTGAGGCGTTCGCGTGGCAGCAGTTGGCCGCGCTGGTCGAACTTGGGTTTGGCCGCCTGCGCCTTGGCGAGCAGCGCGTGTTCCAGCTGGCGCAGGTGTTGGATGCCTTCCAGCATGGCTTCGCGGTTCTGCGCAAACTGCGGGCTGTGGGCGTCGATCAGGCTTTCAATCACCGGCATGGTTCAGCGCTCCGCCTTGAGGACATCGGGCAGGTACGCGCGGTGAAAACCGTTGAACGGTTCACTCGGCGACGCGGCCTTGTGCAACGGCCAGGCGCGGCTGCCCAGGCTGGCGGCGCCGTCGATGCGCAGGGTGCTGCCGCTGACAAAGGCCGCGGCGGGGCTGAGCAGAAACACGATGGCCGCGCTGACTTCCGACTCGGTGCCGATCCGCTTGAGCGGCACGTGTTCACGCAGGGTCGGGATCACCGCCTTGAACGCGCCCTCGTAAGTGTCCATGCCACTGGAGGCGATCCAGCCCGGCGCCACGGCATTGACCCGTACCCCGGCATACCCCCATTCGAAAGCGGCGGTCTTGGTGAAGTTGTCCATGCCCGAGCGTGCCGCGCCGGAGTGGCCCATGCCGGGCATGCCGCCCCACATGTCGGCAAGCATGTTGACGATGGCACCGCCATGCTTGCTCATCGACTGGTTGAACACTTCCCGCGCCATCAGGAAACCGCCCACCAGGTTGGTGCGCAGCACCGTTTCGAAGCCCTTCTGGTTGATCGACGCGAGCGGCGACGGGTACTGGCCGCCGGCGTTATTCACCAGGCCATGCACAGGGCCATGTGCTTGAATGATCTGCGTGACCAGCGCTTTCACCGCCTCTTCATCACGAATATCGCAGGCCTGCCAATGGGCAGTGCCGCCATCTTCGGCAATTTCCGCCGCGACCTTCTGCAGTTTTTCCGGCTTGCGTCCGACCAGGATCACGCGGGCGCCAAGGGCCGCCAGTTCGTGGGCGGTGCAGCGGCCAATCCCGCTGCCACCGCCGGTGACGATCACGGTATGTCCCTGGAACAGGTCGGCTTTGAAGATCGAGTCGAAGGCCACGGCAACGCTCCTTTAAGTGAGTTGATCAGCGATGTGTTGCGGCACGGCGATGGGAATTTCCAGCAGTTGCTGGGCGAAGGCCTTGCCTTGCGGGTCGATGCGCAGGCTGGCGATGCCGCCACCGCCCAGGGCGTTTTCCAGCAGGAAGTTGAGGCTGTGGCTGCCGGGCAGGTACCAGCGTTCGACGCGGCCGTGCACGGGGTCGAGCACGTGATCCATCCAGTCGACGATGACTTCCGGGGTCAGCGCCTCGGCGATCCACGGCAGGTACTCCGGCGCGCGCGCGATCACGCCGATATTGCTGTGGTTGCCCTTGTCGCCGGAGCGCGCCACGGCCAGCTTCACCAACGGCACACTGGCGTCGGCGCGGCCTTGGGGTTTGGGCGGATCCACGGCAGCGGCCGGCAGGAGAGGGGCGTCGGCGGTCGGCAGCACGCAGGGGTGTTTGTCGCCCTGGAAGTCGATCACCACCTCACAGGCGGACTTGTCGATCAGGAATGAAAACAGGCGAATCAGCGGGTACACCGTCGGGCGTCCCCCGACAATGCCGGTCAGCCCTGGCGCCATGCCGGTAGCCGCCTGGGCGATCTCGCGGGCGAACAGCACCAAGGCCTGTTTGCTCGGGTGCCGCACCGCCATCTTCACCACCACCTCGCGGCAATCCTGGCGCTGGGCGTGGGCGCCGTAGGTGGCCTCGCTGCCGAGCAGCTCGATGTTCACGTCGGTGTAGGGCGCCCAGCCGCGCTGGCTGAAGAGTTCGGCGGTCTTGTTGATGATCGCCTGGCTGACGCGCTCGGCCTTGGCCACCGCGTCGATGCCGGCAATCAGGCAACTGGCGGTGCAGCGAAAGCCGTCCGGGTAAGTCGCACTGACTTTGTACTGGTCGGTCGGCGGCAAGCCCTTGGCACCGTGCAGGCGCACGCTGTGTTTGCCTTGCTGGTGCAATTTGACCTGGCTGAAATCGCAGATCACATCGGGCAAGAAGTAGGCGCGTGGGTCGCCGATCTCATACAGCAGTTGCTCGGCCACGCTGAGTTCGCTGATCAGGCCGCCCGTGCCATCGACTTTGTTCACGGTGAACTGGCCGTCGGCACTCACTTCGACGATGGGGAAGCCGATGTGCTCGTAGTCCGGCACCTCGCGCCAATCGGTAAAGTTGCCGCCGGTGCATTGCGCGCCGCACTCGATGATGTGCCCGGCCAGTGCCGCCTGGGCCAGGCGGTCATAGTCCTGCCAGGACCAGTCGAAGGCATGCACCAGCGCTGCGCTGACCACCGCGCTGTCGACCACGCGACCGGTGATCACGATATCCGCACCCAACTGCAGTGCCTGGACAATCCCGGGTGCGCCGAGGTAGGCATTGGCCGACACGCACAGTGGCGGCAGCGGCGCACCGTTGAACATATCGGTGATGCCCTGCAGGTGCTTGAGTTGAGGGTGCAGGTCGTCGCCCAGCAACACGGCGATTTTCAGCGGGACCTGGGCCTTGTCGCAGGCCGCTTGCAGGGCGGCGGCGCAGGCCTGCGGGTGGATACCGCCGGCGTTGCTGATCACGCGGATGCCCTGGCGCTGGATCTCGCCGAGCAGCGGCGTCAACACTTCGACAAAATCCGTGGCGTAGCCGGCCTGGGGATCTTTGATCCGCGCACCGGCGAGGATCGACAGGGTGACTTCCGCCAGGTAGTCGAACACCAGGTAATCCAGTGCGCCGCCGTGCACCAATTGGGCGGCGGCCGTGCACGTGTCGCCCCAGAAGGCGCTGGCGCAGCCGATACGAACCGTCTTGCTCATGAGAAATCCTTCCTCGAATGGCTGGCAACGAGACTACCAAGCAAGCGCTTGGTTTGTAAACTCCAGGCACAAGTTTTGCCCAAGCGCTTGCTTGGGTGGCGGCCACGGCCTAAATTGCCGGCCAAGACGTCCGTAGAAGTAGAGGAGAGCAGCATGGATGAGCAAAAAGCCCTGCGGGTGATGCGCACCATGGTCGACGGTGGCCAATTGACTGACCCCGACAGTGCCCGGGGCAAGTTGCTGCAGACCGCGGCTCACCTGTTTCGCAACAAGGGATTTGAACGCACCACGGTGCGCGACCTGGCCGGCGCCGTGGGCATCCAGTCCGGCAGCATCTTTCATCACTTCAAGAGCAAGGACGAGATCCTGCGGGCGGTGATGGAGGAAACCATTCATTACAACACGGCGATGATGCGCGCCTCGCTCGAAGAAGCGACCACCGTGCGCGAACGCGTGCTGGCGCTGATCCGTTGCGAGTTGCAGTCGATCATGGGCGGCAGTGGCGAAGCCATGGCGGTGTTGGTCTATGAATGGCGTTCGCTGTCGGCCGAGGGCCAGGCCCAGGTACTGGCCCTGCGCGATGTATATGAACAGATCTGGCTGCAGGTGCTGGGTGAGGCCAAGGCGGCGGGCTACATCAAGGGCGATGTGTTTATCACCCGGCGTTTCCTCACGGGTGCGCTGTCCTGGACCACCACCTGGTTTCGCGCCGAGGGCAGCCTGACGCTGGAAGAGTTGGCTGAAGAAGCCCTGCTGATGGTGTTGAAGCCCGACTGAGGCGCAAGCTATTCATTTGACGGTGAAAAAGTTGTCTCGCCAGACAAAAACGCCTAGCTTATCGCCATTAACGTAGTGAACGGTGTGTGCCTTGATGTTTTCGCCATGGCGGCTGGCTGCAGGACTTACTTTTTGGGCACTGGGCACCGCGTGGTGGATGCCGGCTTCGGCTGCGCAATTGGTACGGATCGGCGCCGCGCACTTTCCACCCTACACCGTGCGCCCCGAGCAGGGCGCCGACACCGGGCTGCTGCCGCAGTTGGTCGAAGCGCTCAATGCTTCACAGGCCGACTACCAGTTTGTGCTGGTGCCCACCTCCATCCCGCGACGTTTTCGTGATTTCGAGCAGGGCCGTATCGACATGGCCATTTTCGAAAACCCCGACTGGGGCTGGCAGAAAATTCCTCACACCAGCGTGGACATGGGGCTGGAAGACGCGGAAATCTTCGTCGCCCAGCGGCAGCTTGATCGCGGCCAGGACTATTTCACCGACCTCACCGGCAAACGCCTGGCGGTGTTCAGCGGCTATCACTACGCCTTCGCGCATTTCAACCCTGACCCCAAATACCTGGCCGAGCAGTTCAACGCCACGTTGACGTATTCCCATGACAGCAACCTGCTGATGGTGGTGCGCGGGCGTGCGGATATTGCGCTGGTCACGCGTTCCTACCTGAGTGATTTCCTGGTGCGCAATGCGGACATGGCCGGCCAGTTCCTGGTTTCGGAGCGCATCGACCAGGTCTATCACCACTACGCCTTGCTGCGCCCCAAGGCGCCGATCACCGGCGCGGCCTTTTCCGCCTTGCTCAAGCGCCTGCGTGACAGCGGCGAGCTGCTGAAGATTTTCGAACCCTATCGCATTGACGTCATGCCGACGCCCTGACGGCTAAATTTCCTAGCGCTGCTCACGTCATCTCAACCAACGGTTGACGATGTTTGCGAGTGCCCTTCATGTCACATCCCACTGATCTTTGCGACCTTTCCCACGGTGAAGTCCTGCGGCGTTTCGATGCGCGGTTGGCGGCGATGGTGCATTACTTCTACCTGGATGCGCAGTGTGCAGAAGGGGCGGCAGGCCCCGCGCAGAATCGTTGCCCCCATTGCCAGCGAGAATTCGACTTCGCCCATAAACGCGCGGCGCTGCTGATTCTTGGCGCGCAACGGCCCGGCCCTTCGCGCATCAACGTTTAGACCCGGCGTGCAAACGTATCGCTGTGGTTGCCCGAAACCTTGCGGCAATGCACCAGCGCGTCGCGGATCATGAAGTTCACCAGGGTCGGCGAGACGCCGAGTTCCTTGGCGATGTCCTTTTGCGGCACGCCGTGCAGGCGGTACATCTCGAACGCGTAGCGGGTGCGCTGCGGCAGCTCCGTCAGGGCGTCGGCGATGTTTTCCAGGGTATTGAAGTTGATATGCGAGGTTTCCGGTGAAGCGCCGTGAATAACCCCATTCAAGCCTTCCTCTTCCGTCCCGGAGTATTTGAGCTCCAGGGCCTGCTTGCGGTAGTGATCGATCGCCAGGTTGCGCACGATCTGGAACAGATAGCTCAACTGGGCCTTGAACGACGAGGTGATCGTCGGCGCGGATTGCAGCCGGAAGTAGGCGTCCTGCACTACGTCTTCGGCCCGCGAGCGGCAGCCGGTAATGCGTGCCGCGATCTTCACCAAGATCAGTCGATTGTCGACGAAAGCCTGGAGAAGTGGTGAGTCGCACCTGCCTGTGGTTACTGGTTCCGTCATGGAAATCACCTTGTCGCAAAAGAGGTTAGGGGAGGGCGTCCTTGCTGAGGCCTCCTACACATCGGGCAACAAATTATGCTTAATGATAATGATTGTCAAATGAGAAGACGAACTAATCTTATGCTTTCTTGTTAGATGTGAACCACGTCGCGCTCGCCCCCGGCGACTAATTATTTGCCGGTGCCGTCCGTTCTTCTGGGTGACAGGTCCGTTAGTAAAACGGCCAAGGATCAGCCCCCGCAGGAGGACGAAATGGGTTTCTATCGTGCATACAGCGTGTTTCAGTTTGGAGTCGTCGGCCGATGACTGCGCCGACGCGACTGCGCCTGTTTTGCCTGCCCTATTCGGGTGCCAGCGCCATGGTCTACGCGCGTTGGCGCCGAGCCCTGCCGGAATGGCTGCACGTGTGCCCGCTGGAATTGCCCGGGCGCGGCATGCGCATGGACGAGCCCCTGCAGCGCGATATCAAGGCCCTGGCGGCGCAGCTCGCGGAAGAGATCAGCCGCGACTTGAGCGGCCCCTACGCCTTGTTCGGCCACAGCCTCGGCGGCCTGCTGGCGTTCGAACTGGCGCATGCCTTGAAGGCCCGCGGTGTGCCCGCGCCGCTCGCGTTGTTTGCCTCCGGCACCGCCGGGCCGGCGCGCCGGGATGTCAGCGAATACGCCATCGAGAAAACCGATGAGCAGTTGATTGCCCGCCTGCGCGAGCTGCAAGGCACCGCCGAAGAAGCCCTGGCCAACCCCGAGTTGATGCAGTTGATGCTGCCGATCCTGCGCGCCGATTTCCTGCTGTGCGGCAGCTTCATCTATGGCCAGCGCACGCCGCTGGACATGCCGATCCATGTGTTCGGCGGCAAGCAGGACAGCGTGCGCGCCGACCAGTTGCTCGACTGGCAACTCGATGCCGCCAGCGGCTTTTCCCTCGACATGTTCGACGGTCACCACTTCTTCCTTGTGCAGCACGAAAGCGCCGTATTGCGCTGCGTGCGCCGTTACGCCGATGAACACCTGGCCCGCTGGCGCAATGGCGCGGCGCGGCAACTGGCCGCCGGCTGACAGCTCCCCACTTCCCGAATTTCCCGTAAGCCGATTTCAGGCAGGAACCCCATGATGGACGCCTTCGAACTTCCCCGTAACCTGGTCGAGTCCCTTCAACGTCGTGCTGCGCAGACCCCGGACCAGGTGGCCCTGCGCTTCCTCGCCGAGTCGGCCGAGCACAGCGTGGTGCTCAGTTACCGTGACCTGGACCAGCGCGCCCGGACCATCGCCGCCGCCTTGCAGGCCAAGGCGACGCTGGGCGATCGCGCAGTGTTGCTGTTCCCCAGCGGCCCGGACTACGTCGCAGCGTTCTTTGGGTGTCTGTACGCCGGGGTGATCGCGGTGCCGGCCTATCCGCCGGAGTCCACGCGCCGTCACCATCAGGAGCGCCTGCTGTCGATCATCGCCGATGCCGAACCGCGCCTGCTGCTGACCATCGCCAGCCTCGGCGATGGCCTGGCCCAGATCGACAACGCGCCGCCGGTGCTGAGTGTCGACACCCTCGATGCCGCCATCGCCGAGCGTTGGCTGGCGCCTGAGCTGCAGCCCGACGACATTGCCTTCCTGCAATACACTTCCGGCTCCACGGCGTTGCCCAAGGGCGTGCAAGTCAGCCACGGCAACCTGGTGGCCAACGAAGTGCTGATCCGCCGTGGCTTCGGTATCGACCTGAACCCCGACGACGTGATCGTCAGCTGGCTGCCGCTGTACCACGACATGGGCCTGATCGGTGGCCTGCTGCAACCGATCTTCAGTGGCGTGCCGTGCGTGTTGATGGCGCCGGCGTATTTCCTCGGCCGGCCGTTGCGCTGGCTGGAAGCGATCAGCGAATACGGCGGCACCATCAGCGGCGGACCGGATTTCGCCTACCGCCTGTGCAGCGAGCGGGTCAGTGAATCCGCGCTGGAACGCCTGGACTTGAGCCGCTGGCGCGTGGCCTATTCCGGCTCCGAGCCGATTCGCCTCGACACCCTGGAACGCTTCGCCGAGAAGTTCGCGAGCTGCGGTTTCACCCCGAACAATTTCTTTGCCTCCTACGGGCTGGCCGAGGCCACCCTGTTTGTCGCCGGTGGCCGCCGTGGCCAGGGCATCCCGGCGTTGCGTGTCGACGAGCAGGCCCTGGCTGCCAATCGCGCTGAGCCTGGGCAGGGCAGTGCAATCATGAGTTGCGGCACCAGCCAGCCGGAACACGCGGTACTGATCGCCGACCCCCACACCTTGAGTGAACTGGCCGACAACTGCGTCGGCGAACTCTGGGCCACCGGGCCGAGCATCGCCCATGGCTACTGGCGCAACCCCGAGGCCACCGCGAGGACTTTCGTCCAACACGCCGGCCGTACGTGGCTGCGCACCGGTGACCTGGGCTTTATCCGAGACGGCGAGGTGTACATCACCGGGCGTCTCAAAGACCTGCTGATCGTGCGTGGCCACAACCTGTATCCCCAGGATATCGAGCAGACCATCGAGCGCGAAGTCGAGGTGGTGCGCAAGGGCCGCGTTGCGGCGTTCGCGGTGAATGACCAGGGCCTGGAAGGAATCGGCATCGCCGTGGAAATCAGCCGCAGCGTGCAGAAAATCCTGCCGCCCGACGCGCTGATCAAGGCGATCCGCCAAGCGGTGGCCGAGGCCTGTCAGCAAGCGCCGAGCGTGGTGGTGTTGCTCAACCCCGGCGCCTTGCCCAAGACCTCCAGCGGCAAAGTGCAGCGTGCCGCGTGTGCGTTGCGTCACGCCGATGGCAGCCTCGACAGCTATGCGCAGTTCCCCGACCTGCACGTGCAGGCAAGCGATGCGGCGTTGGAATCCGAGCTGCAAAGCCGGATCGCAGCGATCTGGTGCGAGCAATTGCAGGTGCCGAGCGTGGCCGCCGATGACCATTTCTTCCTGCTTGGCGGCAACTCCATCACCGCCACCCAGGTGGTCGCGCGGCTGCGCGAAACCCTTGGCCTGGAACTGAACCTGCGCCTGCTGTTCGAGGCGCCGACGCTGTCGGCGTTCGCCGCGAGTGTGGCGCAACTGCAACAGGACGGTGGCCTGGCCCAAGGCGCGATTGCTGCCTTGTCGCGCCAGGACGAACTGCCGCAATCGCTGGCACAGAACCGCCTGTGGATTACCTGGCAACTGGACCCGCAGAGCAGCGCCTACACCATCCCCGGTGGCCTGCGCCTGCGGGGCGAGTTGGACGCAGACGCGGTGCGCGTGAGCTTCCAGCAACTGATCCAGCGACATGAGGCCTTGCGCACGCGTTTCTACGAACGTGATGGCCAGGCTTTCCAGCGCGTGGCTGCTCACGCCGATTTCGAGCTGCAAGTCATCGACCTCAGTGACCTGCCTGCCGCCGAGCGTGAGGCTCGCGCGCAACAGATCCGCGAGGACGAAGCCCGCACCCAGTTCGACCTGGAAAAAGGCCCGTTGCTGTGGGTAACCCTGGTGCGCCTCGACGATGAAGATCACCAATTGCTGGTCACCCTTCACCACATCATCGCCGACGGTTGGTCGCTGAATATTCTGCTCGACGAGTTCTCGCGCCTGTACGCCGCCGCCAGCCAGGGCCAGGCCCTGACATTGCCGCCACTGACCCTGCAGTACGCCGACTACGGCAGCTGGCAGCGCCAATGGCTGGCCCAGGGCGAAGGCCAGCGGCAACTGGCGTACTGGAAAGCGCAGCTGGGCGAGGAGCATCCGCCCCTGAGCCTGGCCACCGATCGCCCACGTTCGGCGCAGCAACGCTACAGCGCTTCGCGCCACAGTGTGCGCTTGAGCGCCGGCCTCAGCGCAGCGATTCGCCAGACCGCCCAGGCCAATCAATCCACGCCGTTCATGGTGTTGCTCGCGGCGTTCCAGAGCCTGCTCTACCGCTACAGCGGCCAGCGCGATATCCGCATTGGCGTGCCGAATGCCAACCGTCCGCGCCAGGAAACCCAAGGCCTGATCGGCTTCTTCATCAACACCCTGGTGCTGCGCGCCGAGTTGGACGGGCGCCTGCCCTTCAGCCAACTGCTGGCCTCGACCCGCGAGACGGTACTAGGCGCGCAAGCGCATCAGGACTTGCCATTCGAACAACTGCTGGAAGCCTTTCCGCAGGCGCGCGAACAAGGTCTGTTCCAGGTCATGTTCAACCACCAGCAACGCGACTTGAGCGCCTTGCGCCGCCTGCCCGGCATGCTCGCCGAGGAGCTGCCGTGGCACAGCCGCGAAGCCAAGTTCGACCTGCAACTGCACAGTGAAGAAGACCGTAACGGGCGCTTGAGCCTGTCCTTCGATTACGCCGATGAACTGTTCGAACACGCGACCCTCCAGCGCCTGGCCGAGCACTTTATCCAGCTGCTGCAAGCGGTCTGCGAGCAGCCGCAGCAAACCCTCGGCGACCTGCCGTTGAGGCTGCAGGACGAACAGCCCGCGTGGAGCACGGCACCGTGTGCGCCGGCCCGGCAGTGGCTGCCCGAGTTGCTCAACCAGCAGACCTCGGACCGCACCGCGCTGGTCTGGCAGGACGCTAGCCTGACCTTCGCCCAGTTGCACACCCAGGCCAACCGCCTGGCCCACTACCTGCGCGACAAAGGCGTCGGCCCGGACGTGTGCGTGGCCATCGCCGCCGAGCGTTCGCCGCAGCTGTTGATCGGCCTGCTGGCGATCATCAAGGCTGGCGGTGCCTATGTGCCGCTGGACCCTGACTACCCCGCCGACCGCCTGGCCTACATGCTCAAGGACAGCGGCGTACACCTGCTGCTGACCCAGACTGCATTGCTGGACCGCGTGCCGGCTGCGCCCGGCGTGTGCGTGATTGCCATGGACAGCCTGCACCTGGACAGCTGGCCGACCCAGCCACCGGGCCTGCACCTGGAGGGCGATAACCTCGCCTACGTGATCTACACCTCCGGCTCCACCGGCCAGCCCAAGGGCGTGGGCAATACCCATGCGGCCCTGGCCGAGCGCTTGCAGTGGATGCAGGCGACTTATCAACTCAATGACACCGATGTGCTGATGCAGAAGGCGCCGATCAGTTTCGACGTGTCGGTGTGGGAGTGCTTCTGGCCGCTGATCACCGGGTGCCGCCTGGTACTGGCCGGCCCCGGTGAGCATCGCGACCCGCATCGCATTGCGCAATTGGTGCAGGAGCACGGCGTAACCACGTTGCACTTTGTGCCGCCGCTGTTGCAGCTGTTTATCGATGAGCCGCTGGCGGTCGAATGCACCAGCCTGCGCCGCTTGTTTTCCGGCGGCGAAGCCTTGCCCGCCGAGTTGCGCAACCGTGTGTTGGCACAGTTGCCGGCAGTACAGCTGCACAACCGCTATGGCCCGACCGAGACCGCGATCAACGTCACCCACTGGCAGTGCACGGCCGCAGACGGCGAGCGCTCGCCGATTGGCCGGCCGCTGGGCAATGTGATCTGCCGCGTGCTGGACGAGCAGCTCAATCCGTTGCCGGCCGGTGTGCCGGGTGAGCTGTGCATCGGCGGCATCGGCCTGGCACGCGGGTATCTCGGACGTGCCGGGTTGACCGCTGAACGATTCGTCGCCGATCCACTGGGCGAGGGCGGCGCACGCCTGTATCGCACCGGTGACCGCGCGCGCTGGAGCGCCGACGGCGTGCTCGAATACCTGGGCCGCCTTGATCAGCAGGTCAAGCTGCGCGGCTTCCGTGTGGAGCCCGAAGAGATCGAAGCGCGCCTGCTGGCCCTGGACGGTATCGCCCAGGCCGTGGTACTGGTGCGCGATGCGCAGTTGATCGGTTACTACACCGCCAGCACCGCGCTGGATGAACAGGACGTCAAGGCCGCGCTGGCCGCCGAACTGCCGGAGTACATGGTGCCCGCGCTGTTGATGCGCCTGGACGCCATGCCCCTGAGCCCCAGCGGCAAGCTCGACCGCCGTGCCTTGCCGGCACCGGTGTGGCAAACCCGCGAACATATCGAGCCGCAAACCGCGCTGCAGCAACAGATCGCGGCGATCTGGCGCGAAGTGCTCGGCGTGCCGCGCCTGGGCCTGCGCGATGACTTTTTCGCCCTCGGCGGCCATTCGTTGCTGGCCACGCAAATCATCTCCCGCACCCGCCAGGCCTGCGACGTCGAGTTGCCGTTGCGCACGTTGTTCGAAGCCAGCGAGTTGGGCGCTTTTGCCGAGCAAGTGGCGCTGATCCAGGCCTCCGGCCACCGCAACCAGCAGACCGCAATTGCCCAGGTCGACCGCAGCCAGAAGGTGCCGCTGTCCTATTCCCAGCAGCGCATGTGGTTCCTGTGGCAGATGGAACCGGACAGCCCGGCCTATAACGTCGGCGGCATGGCGCGCCTGCGTGGCGTGCTGGATGTGGGGCGATTCGAGGCGGCGTTGCAGGCCTTGGTCATGCGCCACGAAACCCTGCGCACGACCTTCCCGAGTGTCGATGGCGTGGCCTATCAGAAAGTCTCGGCGCAAACCGGCCTGCGGATGGACTGGCAGGATCTCTCGGCGCTGGACGCAACCGAGCGCCAGCAGCGCCTGCAGCAACGTGCCGATCAGGAAGCTCACACCCCGTTCAACCTGGAGACCGGGCCGTTGCTGCGCGCGTGCCTGGTCAAGGCGGGCGATCAGGAGCACTACCTGGTGCTGACCCTGCACCACATCGTCACCGAAGGCTGGGCCATGGACATCTTTGCCCGGGAACTCAGCGCCCTGTACGAAGCGTTTATCGATGAACGCCTGTCGCCGCTGCCGCCGTTGCCGGTGCAGTACCTGGACTACAGCGTGTGGCAACGCCAGTGGCTGGAAAGCGGCGAACGCCAGCGCCAACTGGACTACTGGACGGCGCAGTTGGGCAGCGAGCACCCGCTGCTGGAACTGCCCGGTGATCGTCCGCGGCCACCGGTGCAAAGTCATCAGGGCGAGCTCTACCGCTTCGACCTGAGTGACGACTTGGCCGCCCGCGTGCGCGCGTTCAACGCCGAACGCGGCCTGACGCTGTTCATGACCATGACCGCGACCCTGGCCGTGTTGCTTTACCGCTACAGCGGCCAGACCGACCTGCGCATCGGCGCGCCGGTGGCCAACCGGATTCGCCCGGAAAGCGAAGGCCTGATCGGTGCGTTCCTCAACACCCAGGTGCTGCGCTGCCAGCTCAATGGGCAGATGCATGTCGCTGAGCTGTTCGAGCAGGTTCGCCACACCGTGATCGAAGGCCAGTCCCACCAGGACCTGCCGTTCGATCATCTGGTCGAAGCCCTGCAACCGCCCCGCAGCGCAGCCTACAACCCGCTGTTCCAGGTGATGTGCAACGTGCAGCGCTGGGAGTTCCAGCAGAGCCGCCAACTCGCCGGCATGACTGTCGAGTACCTGGCGAACGATGCCCGCGCGACCAAGTTCGACCTCAACCTGGAAGTCACCGACCTCGACCATCGCCTGGGTTGCTGCCTGACCTACAGCACCGACCTGTTCGATGAACCGCGCATTGCGCGCATGGCCGAACATTGGCGCAACCTGCTTGAAGCCCTGATCGCAAATCCCGCGCAGCGCCTCAGCGATCTGCCGTTGCTGACCGCGGTTGAGCAACGAGCCTTGCAGGACAGCCTGGGCGTCGAGGCCGGTGAACATCGCCTCGACCAGTGCATCCATCAACTGTTCAGCCTACAGGCGGCCAAGCGTGCGGATGCCCCGGCGCTGACCTTTGCCGGCGTGACCCTCACCTACGCCGAACTCGATGCCCGCGCCAATCGCCTGGCCTGGATGCTGCGCGAGCGCGGCGTCGGCCCGCAGGTGCGGGTCGGCCTGGCGTTGCCGCGTTCGCTGGAAATGGTCATCGGCCTGCTGGCAATCCTCAAGGCGGGCGGCGCCTATGTGCCGCTCGACCCGGAATACCCGCTCGACCGCCTGCACTACATGATCGAAGACAGTGGCATCGGCCTGTTGCTCAGCGATGCGGCGATGTTCGCAGCCCTCGGCGAATTGCCGGCCACCGTGGCCTGCTGGTGCCTGGAAGATGACTTGCCGGTGCTGGCAAATTACGCGGCCGACGAGCTGCCGTTCATTAGCCTGGCGCAGCACCAGGCGTACCTGATCTACACCTCCGGCTCCACCGGCAAGCCGAAAGGCGTGGTGGTCGCCCACGGTGAAATCGCCATGCACTGCCAGGCGGTGATCGAGCGCTTCGGCATGCGCCCGGATGACTGCGAGCTGCATTTCTATTCGATCAACTTCGACGCCGCCACCGAGCGCCTGCTGGTGCCGCTGCTCAGCGGCGCGCAGGTGGTGTTGCGTGCCCAGGGCCAGTGGGATGCGGAGGAAATCTGCGCGCTGATCCGCACCCATCGCATCAACATCCTCGGTTTCACCCCGAGTTATGGCAGCCAGTTGGCGCAATGGCTGGCGACCCAACACCAGACGTTGCCGGTGCGCATGTGCATCACCGGTGGCGAGGCCCTCACCGGCGAGCACCTGCAGCGCATCCGCGCAGCGTTCCAGCCCGACGTGTTTTTCAACGCCTATGGCCCGACCGAAACCGTGGTGATGCCGCTCGCCAGCCTGGCGCCGCAGCACGTGGAGGAGGGCGCGGCCAGCGTGCCGATCGGCAGCATTATCGGTGACCGCGTGGCCTACATTCTCGACGCCGACCTGGCGTTGGTGCCACAGGGTGCGACCGGCGAGTTGTACGTCGGCGGTGCCGGCCTGGCCCAGGGGTATCACGAGCGTCCAGGCATGACCGCCGAGCGGTTTGTCGCGGATCCGTTTGCGGCCAACGGTGGGCGTCTGTATCGCACCGGCGACCTGGTTCGGCAACGCGCCGATGGCCTGGTGGAGTACCTCGGGCGCATCGACCATCAAGTGAAGATTCGTGGTTTCCGCATCGAGCTGGGCGAGATCGAAACCCGCCTGCTGGAACACCAAGCCGTGCGCGAAGCGGTGGTGCTGGCGCTGGATTCGCCGAGCGGCAAGCAACTGGTGGCGTATTTGGTCAGCGACGCCGACCACGGCACCTTGCGTGACGCGCTGAAGGCGCACCTCAAGGCGCAGTTGCCGGACTACATGGTGCCCGCGCACCTGATCGTGCTGGACAGCATGCCGCTGACCGCCAATGGCAAACTCGACCGCCGCGCCTTGCCGCAACCCGACCCCGAGGCCAACCGCCAACAGTACGTGGCGCCGCGCAACGAGCTGGAACAGACCCTGGCCGCCATCTGGTGCGCGGTGTTGAACGTGCAACAGGTGGGCCTGGACGATAACTTCTTTGAACTGGGCGGCGACTCGATCCTGTCGATCCAGGTGGTCAGCCGCGCGCGGCAGGCCGGGATTCACTTCAGCCCGCGTGACCTGTTCCAGCACCAGACCGTGCAAACCCTGGCCGCCGTGGCTACGCGTTCCGAGCATGTCATCGCCGAGCAGGGCGTGCTCACGGGGCCCTCGGGCCTGACACCGATCCAGCACTGGTTCTTCGATACGGACATTCCCAACCGGCAGCACTGGAACCAGGCCTTGCTGCTCAAACCGCTGCAACTGCTGGAACCCCATCGCCTTGAACAGGCGCTGCTGGCGGTGCTCGAACACCACGACGCCCTGCGCCTGAGTTTCACCCCGCGCGATGCGCAGTGGCACACCGAACACCTGGCCGTGCCCGAAGGCGGCGTGCTGATGCAAGCGAAAGTGCGTGATATGGCGCAGTGCACCGCGCTGTTCACCGACACCCAACGCAGCCTCGACCTCGAACACGGGCCGCTGCTGCGGGCCTTGTTGGTGGATGGCCCGCAAGGCCAGCAACGTCTTTTGCTCGCGATCCATCACTTGGTGGTGGACGGCGTGTCGTGGCGCGTGTTGCTGGAGGATTTGCAGACCGTTTACCGGCAACTGAGCGACGGCCAATCCGTCAACCTGCCGGCCAAGACCAGTGCCTTGCGTGACTGGGCCGCGCGCCTGCAGGCGTATGCCGGCAGCGAGTCGCTGCGCGAAGAGTTGAGCGTGTGGCAGGACCAGTTGGCCGGCCCAGCGGTGGCGTTGCCGGTGGCTCGCCCGCAAGGGTCGCTGCGCCACCGCGATGCCGACACCATCAGCGTGCGCCTGGATGCCGAACACACCCGTCAGCTGCTGCAACAAGCGCCGAGCGCGTACCGCACCCAGGTCAACGACCTGCTGCTGACGGCCCTGGCCCGCGTGGTGTGCCGCTGGAGTGGCCACGCTTCGGCGCTGATCCAACTCGAAGGGCATGGTCGCGAAGCGCTGTTTGACGACATCGACCTGACCCGCAGCGTTGGCTGGTTCACCAGTGCCTATCCATTGCGCCTGACCCCACAAGCCGGGCAGGGCGACTCGATCAAGGCGATCAAGGAGCAACTGCGCGGCGTGCCGCACAAGGGCCTCGGCTATGGCGTGCTGCGCTACGTGGCGGATGATCTGTGCAAGCGCAGCATGGCCGCGTTGCCGAGTGCCGCGATCACCTTCAACTACCTCGGCCAGTTCGACCAGAGCTTCGGCGCCGATGCGCTGTTCCATCCGCTGGACGAGTCCGCCGGCCTGGCCCATGACCCGGACGCCCCGCTGCCCAATGAGCTGAGCGTGGACAGCCAGGTCTACGGCGGTGAACTGGTGCTGCGCTGGACCTTCAGCCGTGAACGCCACGACCCGCAGACCCTCCAGGCGCTGGCCGATGCCTACCTGGCCGAACTGCAAAGCCTGGTTGCGCATTGCCTTGAGGACAGCGTGGGCGGGCTGACCCCGTCCGATTTCCCGCTGGCCCACCTGACCCAGTCGCAACTGGACGCGTTGCCCGTGCCGGCCAGTGCCATCGAAGACGTCTACCCGCTGACCCCGATGCAGGAGGGCCTGCTGCTGCACACGCTGCTGGAACCGGGCACCGGCCTCTACTACATGCAGGACCGCTACCGCATCAACAGCGCGCTGGACCCCGAGCGTTTCGCCCAGGCCTGGCAGGCGGTGATTGCCCGTCACGAAGCGTTGCGCGCGTCATTCTGCTGGAATGTCGGCGAAGACATGCTGCAAGTGATCCACAAGCCCGGCAGCACGCCCATCGAGTATCTGGACTGGAGCGCCGACCCGGAGAGCGAGCAGGAGCCGCGTCTGCAGGCGCTGCTCAAGCAGGAGCGCGAAGCCGGTTTCGATCTGCTCAACCAGGCGCCGTTCCACCTGCGCCTGATCCGTGTCGGCGAAGCGCGCTACTGGTTCATGATGAGCAACCACCACATCCTCATCGATGCCTGGTGCCGCTCGCTGCTGATGAATGACTTCTTTGAGCTCTACACGGCCCTCGGCGAAGGCCGCGAGGCGCAACTGGCCACGCCGCCGCGTTATCGCGACTACATCGCCTGGCTGCAACGCCAGAACCTGAACGCAGCGCGCCAGTGGTGGCAGCAGAACCTGCAGGGGTTCGAGCGCACCACGCCGATCCCGAGCGATCGGCCGTTCCTGCGTGAACATGCCGGTCACAGTGGCGGCATGGTGGTGGGCGACTGCTACACCCGCCTCGATGCCCGCGACGGCGCGCAGTTGCGCGAATTGGCCCAGGCCCATCAGCTCACCGTCAACACCTTCGCCCAGGCAGCCTGGGCGTTGGTGCTGCGGCGCCTGAGCGGCGACCGCGACGTGCTGTTCGGCGTCACCGTGGCCGGGCGCCCGGTGGAAATGCCCGAGATGCAACGCACCGTCGGCCTGTTTATCAACAGCATCGCGCTGCGTGTGAAGCTGCCCGAGGACGACCAGCGTTGCAGCGTGCGCGAGTGGTTGAACGGCCTGCTCGACAGCAATATGCAACTGCGCGAGTACGAATACCTGCCGCTGGTGACTATTCAGGAACACAGTGAGCTGCCCAAGGGCCAACCGCTGTTCGACAGCCTGTTCGTGTTCGAAAACGCTCCGGTGGAAGTCTCGGTGCTGGACCGTGCGCAAAGCTTGAATGCCACTTCGGACTCCGGCCGCACCCACACCAACTTCCCGCTGACGGCGGTGTGTTATCCGGGGGATGACCTCGGTTTGCACCTGTCCTACGACCAGCGTTATTTCGACGAAACCACCGTGCAAGGCATGCTCGGCGAATTCAAGCGCCTGCTGCTGGCGCTGGTGCAGGGCTTCCATGGCGACATGGCCGACCTGCCGCTGATCGGCGAGCAGGAGCGCGAGTTCCTGGTAGACGGCTGCAACCAGAGCGAACACGCCTATCCACTGGAGAGCAGCTACATCGAGTTGTTCGAGGCGCAGGTGGCCGCGCATCCGCAGCGGATTGCCGCCAGCTGCCTCGACCAGCAGTGGACCTATGACGAGTTGAACCGGCGCAGTAACGGCCTCGGCCACGCGTTGATAGCGGCGGGTGTGGGCCTGGATCAACCGGTGGCGTTGCTGGCTGAGCGCAACCTGGACCTGCTGGGCATGATCATCGGCAGCTTCAAGGCCGGCGCCGGTTACCTGCCGCTGGACCCGGGGCTGCCCAGCCAGCGCCTGAGCCGCATCATCGACCTGAGCCGCACGCCGTTGCTGGTGTGCACCGAGGCGTGCCGCGAGCAGGCCATCGAACTGCTGGAGGGCTTTGATTGCCAACTGCTGGTGTGGGAAGAAGTGCCTGGCCGTGGTGCCAATCCCGGCATCTACAGCGCAGCGGACAACCTCGCCTACGTGATCTACACCTCGGGCTCCACCGGCCTGCCCAAAGGCGTGATGGTCGAGCAGCGCGGCATGCTCAACAACCAGTTGAGCAAGGTGCCGTACCTGGACCTCGGGCCGGCGGATGTGATCGCCCAGACCGCCTCGCAAAGCTTCGATATTTCCGTGTGGCAGTTCCTTGCCGCGCCGCTGTTCGGCGCGCGGGTGGACATCGTGCCGAACACTATTGCCCACGATCCGCAAGGCTTGCTGGCGCATGTACAGGCCCAGGGCATTACCGTGCTGGAAAGCGTGCCGTCGCTGATCCAGGGCATGCTGGCCCAGGAGCGCATGAGCCTGGACGGCCTGCGCTGGATGCTGCCGACCGGCGAAGCGATGCCGCCGGAACTCGCGCACCAGTGGCTGCAGCGATACCCGCAGATTGGCCTGGTGAACGCCTACGGGCCGGCGGAATGCTCGGACGATGTGGCGTTCTTCCGTGTCGATGTGGCGTCGACCCGTGGCACTTACCTGCCGATCGGTACACCGACCGACAACAACCGCCTGTACCTGCTCGATGGCGCGCTGGAGTTGGTGCCGCAAGGTGCAGTCGGCGAGCTGTGCGTGGCCGGTACCGGTGTGGGCCGCGGTTATGTCAGCGATCCGCTGCGCACCGCCCAGGTGTTTGTGCCGAACCCGTTCGGCGCGCCGGGCGAGCGCCTGTACCGCACCGGCGACCTCGCGCGTCGGCGCAGTGATGGCGTGCTGGAATACGTCGGGCGTATCGACCATCAGGTGAAGATTCGCGGTTACCGCATCGAACTGGGTGAAATCGAAGCGCGCCTGCATGAGCAGCCGTACGTGCGTGATGCCGCCGTGGGCGTGCAGGAAGGCGTCAACGGCAAGCATCTGGTCGGCTACCTGGTGGCGGCCGATGAAGCGCTGAGTTCAAGCGAACGCCTGGACCGCATCAAGCAACGCCTGCGCGCCGAACTGCCGGAATACATGGTGCCGTTGCACTGGTTATGGCTCGAGCGCCTGCCGCTCAACGCCAACGGCAAGCTCGACCGCAAGGCCCTGCCGGCACTCGAAATCGGCCAGTTGCACAGCCAGGACTACCTGGCGCCGCGCAACGCACTGGAGACCACCCTGGCCGCCATCTGGGCCGAGGTACTGAAAGTCGAGCGGGTGGGCGTGCAGGACAACTTCTTCGAGCTGGGCGGCCACTCGTTGCTGGCCACGCAGATTGCCTCGCGCGTGCAGAAGTCTCTGCAACGCGATGTACCACTGCGAGCCATGTTCGAGTGCAGCACGGTGGCGGAGTTGGCCGAGTACATTGATGGGCTGGCGGCGAACGAGATCAGCGCGGAGAAAGTGGATCGGTTGAGTGATTTGATGGCGGAGCTGGAGGGGCTTTGATCGTTGTGGTCTGCCAGGGCCTTAGCGCCGGCAAGCCGGCTCCTGCGGGAGTTGGCTTGCCGGCGATGATGTCAGGCCAGGCGTTGCTTACTTTGGCCCCAGAATCTTCACCAACTTCTCCGGCGACGGCGCCCCTTGCTGTTGCTGCAATTGGCCCTTGTCATCCAGGTAGAAAATCGCCGGCGTTGCCGACAGTTCCAGCTCATCCATCAACTTCATGTTGGCATCGAGCTTGGCTTCGATAGTCGCCGGGATCTTGGCCAGCGCCTGCAACTTGCTGGCTTTGCCGGCGGCTTCGTGTTCTTCCAGGGCTTTTTGCGGGTCCTTGGCGGCGAACAGTGCGGCGGATTTGCCTGGGCTGTCTTCGCGGATGATGCCGACCATGATGTGGCGCAACTGCACCTTGCCGGCTTTCACCCATGGCCGCGCCTGTTCCCAGAACATGTTGCAGTAAGGACAGTTAGGGTCGCTGAACAGGTAGACGGTGCGTGGCGCGTTTTTGTCGCCGTCCTGGATCCAGCTGCTGTTTTCCATCTTGGCCCAGACTGCCTTGGCCATCGGCGCGTACACCAGTTTTTCCAGGGGCGCGCTGCTCAGGTCATTGCCTTGGGCGTCGTACAGGTTGCCGGCGATTACGCTCTTGCCGTCGGCGGTCAGGTACAGCGCCATGCCGCGATTCTGGTATTGCGCGGCGTAGCCGGTGAGGCCGCTGGGCGCATCGAACTTG
This sequence comes from Pseudomonas sp. PS01298, assembly GCF_029959745.1. Taxonomy (NCBI): domain Bacteria; kingdom Pseudomonadati; phylum Pseudomonadota; class Gammaproteobacteria; order Pseudomonadales; family Pseudomonadaceae; genus Pseudomonas; species Pseudomonas sp. PS01298. The sequence goes on from NZ_JASCPP010000053.1 coordinate 32,306, forward strand.
CCGAGGATCTTGGCGCCCTTGGCCTCGATCTGCTTGATCGGTGCCGGCCAGTCTTCGGCCTGGGCCAGGGTGGCTGTCGCGCTGAGTGACAGGAAGGTCAGCGGCAGCAGGGTCAGCAGGTGGCGGAGGCGGGGCATGTCGGTTTCCTTATGGCGGCAGGTTCGGTGTCGAAGGGTTCCATGGCACGGGCCAGGCTGGCCTGGGACAACTCGCCCAGGTGGCTGTTGATCAGGCGCCCGTCGGCCCGGTAGAACAACGTGGTCGGCAGGGCCATGGAGCCCACGGCCTGGCCGAGGCGGCCGCTGGCGTCGAAGAGTACGTTGTCGAGGGTCAGGCCCTGGGTAGCGAGGAAGGTGCTGACGCTCTGCATGCTTTCAGCCTGGTTGACGAACAGGAAGGTCACGTCCGGGCGTTGGTGTTGCGCGCGTTCCAGCACCGGCATTTCCCGCCGGCACGGTGGGCACCAGGTGGCCCACAGGTTGATCACCAGCGGGCCGCCCTTGTAGTCGGCCAGTTGCACCACCTCGCCATTGGCATTGCGCAGGGTGATGTCCGGCAGTTGCGTGCCTTTGTCGTATAGGCTCAGGGACAGGGTGGCCATGCCCCAGAACAGCAGGCCGGTGATCACCCCGGCGCTCAGCGGCTTGCGCAGGGCCGGGCGACGCCAGCCGTAGGCCAGTGCGCCGAGCACCAGTGCGATCACGCCAGGCCAGGCGAGGAAACCGCCGTCGCGCAGGTCGACCATCTGCAGCCAGTCGTTGCTGTAGTCACTCCAGTACATCAGCACAAAGCTGATGCGGGCCACCAGCATGCCCAGCAGGAACAGGCTGAACAGCACCGATTCCGGGTTTTCACCGCCACGCTTGGCCACGCGCCAACCCACCAGGGTGGCGAGAATCAGCGCGCCGATCAACAGGATGTGATTCAGGGCGATGGCGAAGGTGCCGATGGTCAGGGTCAGCATCAGAGGGCGTCCCGGGTCTGGGTCCAGCGTTGCAGGAAAGCGGCGGCGTCCACTTCGCCAGTGATGCGTTGGGCACGGCGCTCCTCACCGTCGGGGCCGATCCAGACAAAGCTCGGCGGCCCCGGCACCTTGTAGCGGCCGAGCAGCGCACGGCTGGCGGCGTTGTCGGCGGTGACGTCCAGGCGCAGCAGGCGGACATCCTTCAGGGCGGCCATGACCTCGGGTTTGCCGAACACCTGTTTTTCCATGACCTTGCACGACACGCACCAGTCGGCATAGTAGTCCACCAGCACCCATTGGCCCTGGGCCTTGGCGCTGTCGAGCTGGCTTTGCAGCACGGCTGGATCCTTGATGGTCATGAAGGCGTCGTGGGCGTCCGTTGCGGTGGCGACTCGCGAACCGCTGTAGACCTTCAATGGCTGGAACAGGTCATCGCTGCCACCGGCTGCGCCCACCACCAGTAGCGCGCCCCACAGGCCGAGCACCAGCGAACCGGCACCGAACACCTTGGCGGCCAGGCCGTACTCGCGGGCCAGGGTCCAGCCGCAGTAAGCCATCACCAAGGCCAGTGCGCCCCACAGGCCGATCCACAGGCTGTCGTCGACCACCGGGCGAATCATCAGCACCGCGGTGCCCAGGAACAGGAAGCCGAAGACGCCCTTGAGCACGTTCATCCAGGTGCCCGGCTTGGGCAGGAAGCGGTTGCCCACGGTCACCAGCAGCAACAGCGGAATGCCGATTCCGATGCCCATGGCGAACAGGATCAAGCCCCCGTGCACGGCATTGCCGCTCTGGGCGATGTACAGCAGGGCGCCGGCCAGGGGCGCAGTCATGCAGGGCCCCACCAACAGGCCCGACAGCGCGCCGAGAACCCCGGCGCCCAGCAGGCTGCCACCGCTTTGCTGGCGGCTGACGTTGTCGAGGCGGTCACGCAGGAAGGCCGGCAGTTGCAGCTCGAAGAAGCCGAACATCGGTAGCGCGAGGATCACGAACAGCGCGGCGAAACTGCCGAGGATCCACGGTGTTTGCAGCAGTGCGGCAAGGTTGGCGCCGAGCAAGGCGGCCAACACGCCGAGCGCGGCATACACCAGCGCCATGCACACCACATAGCTGCTGGCCAGGGCAAAGCCACGACGCGGGCTGGCGCCACTGCCCACCACCAGGCCGGCGAGGATCGGCAGCATCGGTAACGAACAGGGGGCAAACGCGAGCAGCAGCCCGAGGCCAAAGAACACCAGCAGGCTCCAACCCAGGCTGCGTTGCTGCAGGCCGCTGGCCAGGCTCTGGTCCTGCGCCTCGGCGGTAGCGGCAACGGCGGGGTTGCCGCCCAGGTCTACAGTGATCGATTGCGGTGGGTAGCATAGGCCGGCATCGGCGCAGCCTTGCCAGCCGAGCTTGACCTGGCCGGTGGCGCCGGCGGGGATCTTCACTTCCAGGCCCTGGCGATACACCTCCTGCTCGCCGAAGAACTCATCGCTATGGGCCTCGCCCTGCGGCAGCACTGGCTGTTCGGCCAGGCCATCGAATTTCATACGCTGCTTGTACAGGTAGTACCCGTCGGCAATCTGCCAGTAAAGCTGGGTCTCACCGGATTCCAGGCGCTCGGAAGTAAAGGTGAACGCTTTGCCCACCGGCAGGAAGTCGGGTTTGGTCTCGAACGGGTTGCCCGGCGCGGCCTGGGCGAATCCCGCGAACAACACCAGCAGAAAGGTAAACAGATGCCGCATGGTCAAGCCTTAGTTCGATGCAAGTAGGCACACAATGTGTGGCGTTGATTAACCGATGATTAACCGGGCGCTATTCTAAAGTGAAGGAGATGACTGAGCGCGCCTCTTTTCACGGCATAATCGGCGCTTAATCCGCGGCACCTTTAATCCTCCCCATCTTTCATGAAGGGTTCACCATGCACGTACTGGTCTGTGAAGACGACAAGCTGATCGCCAGCGGCATCGTCGCCGGCCTTGGCGCCCAGGGCTTTACCGTCGAGCACGTGGCCACGGCGGCGGCGGCGCGGGCGATGCTCAAGGCGGCCACGTTCGACATCATGGTGCTCGACCTCGGCCTGCCCGACGAAGATGGCCTCAAGCTGTTGCAGCAGCAGCGCAGCCAGGGCCTCGAAATCCCGGTGCTGATCCTCACCGCGCGAGATTCGGTGACCAATCGTGTCGACGGCCTGCAAGCCGGGGCCGACGACTATTTGCTCAAGCCTTTCGACCTGCGTGAACTCGCCGCCCGCCTGCAGACCCTGCTGCGGCGCGTGGCGGGGCGCAGCGTCAACCTGATCGAGCACGGCCGCCTGGCCTACGACCCCAGCAGCCGCGAGACCTTCCTCGGCGGCCAGCCGGTCGACCTGTCGCGCCGCGAGCAGGCGCTGCTGCAGGCCCTGTTGCATAACAAGGGCCGGGTGCTGTCCAGCGAACAGCTCAAGGACAGCGTCTACGGCTTCAACGACGAACTGGAAAGCAACGCCCTCAACGTGCATATCCACCACCTGCGGCGCAAATTGGGCAATGGCATCGTCGAAACCGTGCGTGGCCTGGGCTACCGCCTCGGGCCGGCGGACGGGGGAGAGGACGTGTCGTGAAAAGCCTGCGCCTGCGCCTGACCTTCAAGTTGGGCGCCGCTTTTGTGCTGATCTGGGCCCTGGCAGCGGCCTGGATGCTCAATGACCTGCGCAACCAGATGATGTTTTCCCTCGACCAGCGCCTGGTGGCGTCCGCGCGCATGGTGGCCGGGCTGACCGAGCAAATGCCGGGGCTCGCGAGTGTCAGCGGCGGCGCGCATTTCAGCGCCGAACAACTGCATGTGCCGGGCGGCATGGCCTGCCAGGTCAGCTCCCTGCGCGGCGAAATCCTCGCGCGCAGCCATACCACCCCGGAAGAGGGCCTGGAGTCGCGCAAGAGCGGCTTCCGCGACCAGGTGGTCGACGGTGTGGGCTGGCGCAGTTTTACCCTGTCGCGTGGCGACCTGCTGATCACCACGGCCGACCGCCAGGTGGAGCGCGAGGCGCTGAACCTGTCGATCCTGCTGGCTGCCTCGGTGCCGGTCGGCGTGGCGATGCTGGGTTGCCTGTGCCTGCTGTGGCTGGGCATCGGCCAGAGCCTGTTGCCGCTCAATCGCATGCGTGACGCGCTGATGCGCCGCAGCGCCGATTCCCTCGAGCCGCTGCAGATTCACCCGTTGCCCAGCGAGCTCAAGCCGCTGCTCGATACGCAGAACCAACTGCTGCAGCGCATCGCCAAGACCATCGAGCGCGAACGCCGCCTGACCGGCGATGCGGCCCACGAGTTGCGTAGCCCGCTGACCGCGATCAAGACCCACCTGCAAGTCGCACGCATGACCGAGGGCGCGGCGCGCGACCAGTCGCTGGCCCACGCCGAGGAAGGCGCCGACCGCCTGCACCGGACCTTGGAGCAATTGCTGCTACTGGCGCGGGTGGAGGGCAGCCTGTCATTCGACGATGGCTTGCAGTCCAGCGCCGAAGAAGTCGCGCGGCTGGCGATCGAGGATGCGAACGCCGGCGACAATCAGCGCATCGACCTGGTCCTGGCAGACACCCTCACCAGCGCTCCGGTGGAAATGCCGGTGGGCCTGGCCGTCGCGGCCCTGCGCAACCTGCTGGACAACGCCTTGCGCCACACCCCGGCCGACACCCGGGTGGAGCTGAATGTGTTCAACGCTGGCGATCAGGTGGTGTTCCGCGTGCGTGACCACGGCACGCAGATTTCCGCCGAGGACCTGCAGTACCTTACCCAACGCTTCTGGCGCAATGGCAACAGCGAAGGCTGTGGCCTGGGCCTGGCGATCGTGCAGGCCATCGTGCAGCGGTGTTCCTGTTCATTGACATTCGACAGCCAGGCAGATGGCCTGCGCGTCGACCTGGGCATGCCATTGCGACGCTGATCCGTTTTCTCATGTGCCAAATAGTTACCGCCCTGCTGAAGATCAACCCTTCAGGATGGCGGTAATTTTTTTGCGCTTGAACGGGCCGAAAGACTCGGCCTGTACTGAAAAGGACAGTTCTTATGTTGGTCATCGATACCAGTTTCCCTGCGCGGGACTTCAACGAACGCAGCGGCGAGCCCGTGCGCCAGGTGGTCCTGCACTACACCGCGGCGCCTTTCGCGTCGTCCTTGCGGACCCTGACGCAGAACGGGGTCAGCGCTCACTATCTGCTGCCCGATCCCGATGAGCCCGGCTACCGCGCCGCCGGGTATGAAGAATTGCGTGTCTTTCGCCTGGTGGGCGAGGACCTGCGTGCGTGGCATGCCGGGGCCAGCCATTGGGGCGGGCGTGACAACCTCAACAGCCGGGCGATCGGCATCGAGATCGTCAATCTGGCGCGCGACGATGGCGGGGTGTTTACCTTTCCCGCGTACAGCCAGGCGCAGGTGGAGGTGCTCATCGCCCTGATGCGCGACATCCTGGGGCGCCATCCGCAGATCGGCCCGGCAGACGTACTGGGGCACTCGGACGTGGCCTACTGGCGCAAGAGTGACCCGGGGCCGCGCCTGCCGTGGCGCACGTTGTTCGAGGCGGGAGTGGGCGCGTGGTTTGACGAGTCGACGCGGGCCATGTACCAGCGCCGGTTTCGCCTGGGGTTGCCGCCTGAAGTGGAGGTGGAGCGGGCGTTCCAGCGCTATGGCTATAAACCGGCGCAGAATCGCCAGATGTTCGAGCGGCGCACGCGCGCCTTCCAGATGCACTTTCGCCCGCGGGATTACGGCGGGTGCCTGGACGCGGAGACCTGCGCGATTTTGTATGCGCTGAACGAAAAATACCTCGGGTTGTGACGCCGGGTGCGAGGCTCATCCATCCGTTAACCGTCACTGTCCCCTAAATCCTCTTCTCGCTGGTGCGTTTCCAGAACAGGAAATCCGTGCGCATGCCCTTGGGCCAGACGCCAACGGATTGGCAGTTTGGTCACCATCATCAGCGTATTGAGGGATCGAGAGATGTCAGTCGCTATCAGCCGTATCGAAGATGCCCCGGTGCATGCCAGCCCGGCGCCCGCGGAAACGCTCTACCAGTTCGACGAAACCCCGCTGCTGGCTCGACAGCGCCAGCAGGAATCCAACGCGCGCAGCTACCCGCGGCGCATTCCCCTGGCGCTCAAGCGCGCCAAGGGTATCTACGTGGAAGACGTGGAAGGCCGCAGCTTCATCGACTGCCTGGCCGGCGCCGGCACCCTGGCGCTGGGGCATAACCACCCGGTGGTTATCGAAGCCATCCAGCAGGTGCTCAGTGACGAACTGCCCCTGCACACCCTGGACCTGACCACGCCGGTCAAGGACCAGTTCGTGCAGGACCTGTTCGGCCTGTTGCCGACTGCGCTGGCGCGCGAAGCCAAGATCCAGTTCTGCGGCCCGACCGGCACCGACGCGGTGGAAGCCGCGTTGAAGCTGGTGCGCACCGCCACCGGGCGCAGCACGGTGTTGTCGTTCCAGGGCGGCTACCACGGCATGAGCCAGGGCGCGTTGAGCCTGATGGGCAGCCTGGGGCCGAAGAAACCCTTGGGCGCCTTGCTCGGCAATGGCGTGCAATTCCTGCCGTATCCCTACGACTACCGTTGCCCGTTCGGGCTCGGCGGCGCCGAGGGTGTGCGGGTCAACCTGCATTACCTGGAGAACCTGCTCAATGACCCGGAAGCCGGGGTGTTGCTGCCGGCGGCGGTGATCGTCGAGGTGGTGCAGGGCGAGGGCGGCGTGATCCCGGCCGATCTCGACTGGCTGCGCGGTTTGCGGCGGATCACCGAGCAGGCCGGCGTGGCGTTGATCGTGGATGAAATCCAGAGCGGTTTTGGCCGTACCGGCAAGATGTTTGCCTTCGAACACGCCGGCATCATTCCGGACGTGGTGGTGATGTCCAAGGCCATCGGCGGCAGCCTGCCGTTGGCGGTGGTGGTGTATCGCGACTGGCTCGACACCTGGTTGCCGGGCGCGCATGCCGGGACCTTCCGTGGCAATCAGATGGCCATGGCGGCGGGCTCGGCGGTGATGCGCTACCTCAAGGAACACGACCTGGCTGGCCACGCGGCCGCCATGGGCGAACGCCTCGGTGAACACCTGAGAATCCTGCAGCGTGAATTCCCGCACCTTGGCGACATTCGCGGGCGTGGGTTGATGCTCGGCGTGGAATTGGTCGACCCCGAGGGCACCCTGGATATCCAGGGCCATCCACCGGTGCACCGCCAATTGGCGCCGCTGGTGCAGCGTGAATGCCTCAAGCGCGGCCTGATCCTGGAACTCGGCGGCCGGCATGGCAGCGTGGTGCGCTTCCTGCCGCCGCTGGTGATCACCGCCACCGAAGTCGACCGAGTCGCCGAGATCTTCGGGCGCGCCCTGGCCGCAGCGGTGGCCAGCCTCTAATTTTTTTACGCTTTGGTACGTTTCTACAGATATCAGCGCTGCGCGTGGTGCGCAGCCAGCCTTTGAGCGATGGAGAACAGCAATGACCTCAGTATTTGACCGCGACGACATCCTGTTTCAGGTAGTGGTCAACCATGAAGAACAGTATTCCATCTGGCCCGACTACAAGGCGGTGCCAGAAGGCTGGCGCACCGTGGGCAAGAGCGGCCTGAAGAAAGAATGCCTGGCCTACATCGAAGAAACCTGGACCGACATGCGTCCGTTGAGCCTGCGCCAGAAGATGGACGGCGCCGCGCTGTCCTGAGCCCGCGCTGCAGCAGGCCCGATTGTTTTGGTATGCGGGCCTGTTGTGGCATTGGAGGGGGGTTGTGGTTGGAGGGTTTCCTGTGGTCTGAGGGGGCTGTGGCCTCAAAGCTTGTTGGGGTGAGCAGGGCTGTTGTGGTGAGCGGGCTTGCCCCGCGTTGGGCTGCGAAGCAGCCCCAAAACCAGCCGCTGAGGTTTACCTGATGCACTGAGTGTTTCTTGAGAGGGGGCCGCTACGCAGCCCAACGCGGGGCAAGCCCGCTCACCACAACAAGCCCGCTCACCACAAAAGCCCCGCTCACCACAACAAGCCGGCTCACCACAAAAGCCCCGATCACCCCAACAAGACCTCAGACCACTACACGGCCCCGGGCCACCACAGGCCCCTCCCACTCATGCGTTCTTCTCTTTCTCCAACCCGCCCGACGCCCCCGTCACCACCTGCACGCTCAAGCGCGGGGTGGCCAGGTCCAGGCCGGCTTCGTCCAGGTGGCGTTTGAGCGACAAGTTGAACGCCCGCGACACTTCCCATTGCTTGATCGGTGCCGTCTTGAACCGCGCGCGCAGGATCGCGCTGCCGGATTCGAAGCTTTCCACCCCCTGGATCTCCAGTGGCGACCAGATATTGCGGCGTTGCAGCGGGTCGTTGCGCATCTTCTGGCCGACATCGCGCATCAGCTTGATCGCGTCGTCGATTTCCATGTTGTAGGGGATCGCCACGCGAAAGATCGCGTAGCCGAACTCCCGCGAGTAGTTCTTGATGCTCTTGATCTCGCTGAACGGGATGGTGTGCACGATGCCGTCGATGTCGCGCAGGCGCACGGTGCGGATGGTCAAGCCTTCGACCGTGCCGAGGTGGCCGCCGACATCCACGTAGTCATCGATGGCCAGGGAGTCTTCGATGATGATGAACAGGCCGGTGATCAAGTCCGCCACCAGCGACTGTGCACCGAAACCGATGGCCAGGCCGATCACACCGGCACCGGCCAGCAGGGGCGTGACGTTCATGCCCATGTTCGCCAGCGCGACGATGGCCGCGATGATGAAGATGGTCACGAACAGCACGTTGCGGATCAGCGGCATCATCGTCTGCGCGCGGGCATTCGCCAGGCCTTTGCGCGAGCGGGTGAGGGCGTGGTGGATCGCGGTGTCGCTGAGGATCCAGATCAGCCAGGCAAACAGCAGCGTGCCGCCCAGGCCGAACAGCTTGACGCTGATTTCATGGCCGTCGCCTTCGGTAAAGCGGATCAGCGACAGGCCCCAGACCCGCAGCCCCAGCTCGATAAACACCAGCCACACCACCAGGTGAGCCAGGGTGTAGACGAAGCTTTTCAGGCGTTCGGAGTACAGCGCATGGCGCTTGTGCCCGCGTTGCGGCTTGAGGGCGTGGCGGCGGACCAGGCCGTTGATCACCATGCACAACACCAGCAGCACCGTGCACAACAGTGACTGACGCAGGGCGGTGCTGGTGTCGCCGGCGGATACGAAGGTGGCGAACAGCGAGATACCCACCAGCAGCAAGGCCGGGATGTACCAGAACGAACCGATGATTTCGATGGTGTCGCTGAGGGCGCGGCGCGTGAGGCGGCGGGACAGCGGCTGGTTGCGGATCAGGTGGGCGATCGGACGACGAAAGCGCAGGATGAACACGCCGGTAGACAGCGCGGCCATCACATTCGCCACGGTCGCGGCGGTGTGCGCCAGGTGCTGTCCCAGGGCCTGCATCATCCGTGGGTCGCTCAGCGCCTCGCCGAAGGCCGCAAAGCTGCCGATCAGCCACAACGGACGAAACGCCTGGTGGCGCAGGATATACAGCGCGCGGTGACGGTGCGGGCCGTCCAGCACCGAAAACGCGATGACGCAGATCGCCGAGAAACACGTGCCGACCACCAGGGCGTAGGCCAGCACCATCGCCAGGGATTTACCCAGGGACGAGGGCAGCGCGTAGCTCAGGTACACGGTGATCACCAGCGCGATCAGCCACGGCCCCAGTTTGCGCAGGGCAAAGCGCAGCATGTCCCAGGTGCGCGGGTGTTGCGGCAGTTCCTCGGGCAGGCCGAAGCGCTCACGCACGCGGTGGCTCAGCCAGATCAGCGCGGCTGCGAGCAGGCTCCACACCGCCAGGATCAAGGCAAAGCCGAAAATGATCGGCAGCCATTCGCTGGCCGGCAGCATCAGCGCGCCGAGTTCATCCTTGGCCAGGTCGACTTCATTGGACCAGCGTCCCAGCGGGCTGTCGGCACCGGAGAACTGTTGCTCGAGGCCCGACAGCGTACTGCCGATCAACCCGAGCACGCCTTGTTCAGCGGCCGGCTGGGCCTTTTGCGTGGCTTCGCGCAGTTTCTTCAGGTCGCTCAGCAACTGGGTGCGTTGCTGGTCGTTTTCCAGGGTCTTGATCACCTCGTCCAGGGACTGGCCGAGCGGCACTTCGGCCTGGGGTTGGGTCTTGTTGGTGCTGCCCAGCAGGCCGGGCAGGCTCACGGCCTGGGCAGGCTCACGGCCTGGGCAGGCGCGAGCGGCAGCAGCGTGAGCAGAGCGATCAGGAGGTAACAGGGCAGGGCGAACAGACGGGAAAGCACGAGGCGGTCAACCTTGGAAACGACGAATTGACCGAGTGTACGAGGCCGCTATGCCCAATGCGAGTGCATTTGTCATTCGGCCAGTTTGGCGAGGATCTTGTACACCACGGTGCCCAGGATCAGCAGCATGCCCACCCACATGCCGAACACCCCGGCAGGCTTGTCACGAAAGTTGAAGCCGACCGCGAGCATGATCATGCCGATCACAATAGGGATAAGCATGGCGTGGAAGGAGGACATGGAGATCATCGGGCGACGGCCTTGTCAGAGTGGGAATTCTGACAAGTCTAGGCCGGATTGCAGAAAATGCAGGTGATACAGATCAGGTGTGGGCAGAAATGAATGTGGGAGCGGGCTTGCTCGCGAAGGCTATACATCAGTCAGCCGATTCAGTGGCTGACACACCGCCTTCGCG
>NZ_JASCPP010000054.1:0-42572 GCF_029959745.1 Pseudomonas sp. PS01298
CCCCAAAACCAGGCAATGCGGTTTGACCTGAAGGAATGCGATGATCTTTATGGGGCCGCTTCGCAGCCCAACGCGGGGCAAGCCCGCTCGCCACAATAAACGCAGTTGCCAAGACGCGCGTGCCAGGCATGACAAGCCCGCTTGCCACAGGTGAAACAGCAGGCAATAAAAAAGCGACCGGGCCATGGGGCCGCGGTCGCTTCAGTCTTGCGGGAGGGTGCTTACTGCACTTCTACCGCCAGGCTTTCACTGATCTTTTTCTGCCAGATGGCAGGACCGGTGATATGGACGGATTCGCCCTTGCTGTCCACCGCAACGGTGACCGGCATGTCCTTGACGTCGAACTCGTAGATCGCTTCCATGCCCAGCTCGGCGAAGGCGACAACGCGCGACTTCTTGATGGCTTGCGCCACCAGGTAAGCAGCGCCGCCCACGGCCATCAGGTACACGGCCTTGTGGTCCTTGATCGCTTCGATTGCGGTCGGGCCGCGCTCGGATTTGCCGATCATGCCCAGCAGGCCGGTTTGCTCGAGGATCTGACGGGTGAACTTGTCCATCCGCGTGGCGGTGGTAGGACCGGCTGGGCCAACCACTTCTTCGCGCACCGGATCAACCGGGCCGACGTAGTAGATAAAGCGACCCTTGAGGTCCACCGGCAGGGTTTCACCCTTGTTCAGCATTTCGACCATGCGCTTGTGCGCGGCGTCACGACCGGTGAGCATCTTGCCGTTGAGCAACACGGTTTCGCCCGGCTTCCAGCTCTGCACTTCTTCCGGGGTCAGGGTGTCGAGGTTGACGCGACGGGCCGACGGGCCAGCTTCCCAGACGATCTCCGGGTAGGCGTCCAACGGTGGCGCTTCCAGCGACGCCGGGCCCGAACCGTCGAGCACGAAGTGTGCGTGACGGGTGGCGGCGCAGTTGGGGATCATGCACACCGGCAGCGAGGCGGCGTGGGTCGGGTAGTCCATGATCTTCACGTCGAGCACGGTGGTCAGGCCACCCAGGCCCTGGGCGCCGATGCCCAGTTGGTTGACCTTCTCGAACAGCTCCAGGCGCATCTCTTCGATACGGTTCTGCGGGCCGCGCTTTTTCAGCTCGTGGATGTCGATGGATTCCATCAACACTTCCTTGGCCATCACGGCAGCTTTCTCGGCGGTGCCGCCGATGCCGATGCCGAGCATGCCCGGTGGGCACCAGCCGGCGCCCATGGTCGGAACGGTCTTGAGCACCCAGTCGACGATCGAGTCGGACGGGTTGAGCATGGCCATTTTCGACTTGTTCTCGGAACCGCCGCCCTTGGCCGCCACGTCCACTTCCACGGTGTTACCCGGGACGATGGAGTAATGGATCACGGCCGGGGTGTTGTCCTTGGTGTTTTTACGCGCACCAGCCGGGTCGGCGAGGATCGATGCACGCAGGACGTTTTCCGGCAGGTTGTAGGCGCGACGCACGCCTTCGTTGATCATGTCGTCCAGGCCCATGGTGGCGCCATCCCAACGCACGTCCATGCCCACGCGCACGAACACGGTAACGATACCGGTGTCCTGGCAGATCGGGCGATGGCCGGTGGCGCACATGCGCGAGTTGATCAGGATCTGCGCGATGGAGTCACGGGCTGCCGGCGATTCTTCGCGCAGGTAGGCCTCGTGCATCGCCTGGATGAAGTCAACGGGGTGGTAGTAGGAAATGAATTGCAGGGCGTCGGCAACGCTCTGAATCAGGTCGTCTTGCTTGATCACGGTCATGAGTCGCGCTCCTCTATAAGGGAACATTCAATAAAGGTGGGCTCAGTGTTGCATCGGTCGGCTGAGCTCACCTTTCCAAGGCACGCCAAAGTGGTGCAGGCGCGACGCTAAAAAGGCGCGGCAGTATAACCCGACGCGGTGGCCGATACACCCGACTATGGTCAAACTGTCGCAGGCGTGATTCCCTGTGCGCGCCCCTTGTGATTGAGTCCTTATATGCCTGAACTGTACGTCGGCGAACGCCATTGGTCGGTATCTGCCGGCAGCAACCTGTTGGACGCCTTGAACCAGGCAGGTGTCGCCGTGCCCTACAGTTGCCGCGCCGGCAGTTGCCATGCCTGCCTGGTGCGTTGCCAGGGCGAGGTCGAGGACCAGCAACCCGAGGCCTTGAGCCTCGCGCAACGCCAGGACGGCTGGCGGTTGGCTTGCCAGTGCCAGGTCAGCGGGGATCTGCGCGTCGAAGCGTTTGACCCGACGCGTGATGGATTGCCAGCCCAGGTGGTGGGTGTCGATTGGCTGAACCCGACGGTGCTGCGCCTGCGCCTGCAACCGGAGCGGGGCCTGCGTTACCGGGCCGGGCAGCACCTGGTGCTGTGGGCGGGGCACGTCGCACGCCCGTATTCCCTGGCGAGCTTGCCGCAGGAGGAGTCGTTCCTGGAGTTTCACCTGGATTGCCGCCAGCCCGGTGAGTTCAGCGATCTTGCCCGGCAGTTGCAGGTGGGCGATGGCCTGCGACTGGGCGAATTGCGGGGCGGGGCACTGCAGTATGATCCCGACTGGCAGGCTCGGCCGTTATGGCTGCTGGCCTCCGGCACCGGCCTGGGACCGTTGTGGGGCGTGTTGCGCGAGGCGCTGCGCCAGGATCACCAGGGCGCTATCCGCGTGATTCACCTGGCTCATGACGCCGGCAGCCATTACCTGGCCGAGCCGCTGGCGGAACTGGCTGCGCAGCATCCCAACCTGACTGTCGAGCTGTGGACGGCGGCTGAGTCGGCCCAGGCATTGGCGCAACTGCGGCTTGTTTCGCGGCAAACTCTGGCCTTACTCTGCGGACACCCTGCCAGTGTCGAGGCGTTTTCCAAGCGTCTGTTCCTGGCTGGCTTGCCGCGCAATCAACTGCTGGCCGACGTGTTCCTGCCGCGTGGTTGAGCGCTGAATTCTACCGCCGCGAGATTCGCCATGACCGATGCCATCCTGCAGTACCGCGAACGTGGGCTGCTGACCTTGCAGCTTAATCGCCCGGACAAGAAAAACGCCCTGACCCGCGCCATGTACACGCTGCTGGCCGAGGCGCTGGAGCAGGCGGATGCGGATGCGGATGTGCGATCCGTGCTCATCCAGGGCAGCAGCGAATGTTTCACTGCTGGCAACGACATCGCCGACTTCCTCGAGCAGCCGCCCAGCGACCTCGACAGCCCTCCGTTTCACTTCATGAAAAGCCTGCTCAACTGTCGCAAGCCGGTAATTGCTGCCGTGGCAGGGGCGGCGGTGGGTATTGGTACGACGCTGCTGCTGCACTGCGACCTGGTGTACATCAGCCGGGACGCGCGGTTGCGCATGCCGTTCGTCAACCTGGGATTGTGCCCGGAGTTTGGCTCGAGCCTGATCCTGCCGCGCCTGCTGGGGCACGCTAAAGCCGCTGAACTGTTGCTGTTGGGCGAGGGCTTTAGCGGCGAACAAGCGGCGGCATGGGGGATTGCTACCGAAGCGTTGGGCAGTGGCGAAGCGGCGCTGGCCAAGGCTCGGGAAATGGCCGAGCGCTTTGAAAACCTGGCGCCGGGAGCCGTGCAGGTGACCAAGCAATTGATGAAGAGTGTTGATCGTGAGCAGTTGCGGCAGGTGATCGAGGAGGAGGGGGCGTTGTTTGTGCAGCGTCTGAAATCACCGGAGGCGATTGCGGCGTTGTCGGCTTTCATCACTCGGCGCTGAAAGTAGGTTGATTGGTCTGGCCTGATCGCGGGCAAGCCCGGCTTGCACATCGGAGTGCAGTCAACTGTGGGAGCCGGCCTTGCCCGCGACGAAGTCGTGACAGCCAGCCGGTCACTCTGAAATGCAAAAAGCCCCGCCATTCACATGGCGGGGCTTTTGTTTTTCAGCGTGTCACTCAGTACTGCGGGTCGCCCACGTGCAGGATCTTCATGCCATTGGTGCCACCGGTGGTGTGGTAGCTGTCGCCCTTGGTGAGGATGACCCAATCGCCTTGCTCTACGACGCCGCGCTTGACCAACTCGTCGATAGCTTTCTGGCTGACTTCGTTCGGTGCCAGCGAAGCCGGGTCGAACGGAATGGTGTACACACCACGGAACAGCGCCGCGCGGGCCTGGGCTTCGCGGTGCGGGGTGAACGCGTAGATCGGCACCGACGAACGGATGCGCGACATGATCAACGGCGTGTAGCCACTTTCGGTCAAGGCGATGATCGCCTTCACGCCCGGGAAGTGGTTGGCGGTGTACATGGCCGCCAGGGCGATGCTCTGGTCGCAGCTTTCGAACACTTTGCCGATGCGGTGGCTGGAGGTCTTGCTGGTCGGGTGCTTCTCGGCACCGACACAGATACGCGCCATGGCCTGGACGGCTTCCAGCGGGTACGGACCCGCGGCACTTTCAGCCGAGAGCATCACGGCGTCGGTGTAGTCGAGCACGGCGTTGGCCACGTCGGACACTTCGGCACGGGTCGGCATCGGGTTCTGGATCATCGACTCCATCATCTGGGTCGCCACGATCACTGCCTTGTTGTGGCGGCGTGCGTGCAGGATGATCTTCTTCTGGATACCGATCAGCTCGGCATCGCCGATTTCCACGCCCAGGTCACCACGGGCCACCATCACGGCGTCGGATGCCTTGATCAGGCCGTCGAGGGTTTCGTCATCGGCCACGGCTTCGGCGCGTTCGATCTTCGCCACCAGCCAGGCGGTGCCGCCGGCCTCGTCGCGCAGCTTGCGGGCGTATTCCATGTCGGCGGCGTCGCGCGGGAAGGACACAGCGAGGTAGTCCACTTCCATTTCGGCGGCGAGCTTGATGTCAGCCTTGTCTTTTTCAGTCAGCGCCGGCGCCGTCAGGCCACCACCACGACGGTTGATGCCTTTGTGGTCGGACAGCGGGCCGCCGATGGTCACGGTGCAGATCAGTTCGGTGCCGGTGGCAGTGTCGACGCGCATGACCACGCGGCCGTCGTCCAGCAGCAGTTCGTCACCGACGCCGCAATCCTTGACCAGGTCCGGGTAGTCGATACCCACGACTTGCTGGTTGCCTTCGGTCAGCGGATGGCTGGTGGAGAAGGTGAAGGTGTCACCGATCTTCAGCTCGATACGCTTGTTGGCGAATTTGGCGATGCGGATTTTCGGGCCTTGCAGGTCACCCAGCAGTGCCACGAAGCGGCCGTGCTTGGCGGCCAGGTCACGCACCAGCTTGGCGCGAGCCTTGTGCTCGTCCGGGGTGCCGTGGGAGAAGTTCAGACGGGCAACGTCCAAACCAGCCAGAATCAGCTGTTCGAGGACTTCCGGCGAGTTGCTGGCCGGGCCAAGGGTGGCGACGATTTTGGTACGACGGACGGACATGCACAGACTCCTGAGTTCAAGCGCTGAGGAAGGCTACTATGCTCTTTCGTTGTAGTCATTGTTCGTTTGCACTACTTATCGACGATCGGCTTGTTTTTGCTGCGGTTGAATAGACGAAGACCCTTGAAGATTTTCGACGAGGGGTCGATACACTGCACAAGACAGGAGAACCCTCATGCGAATTTTGCTCGTTGCTGCCCTGGCCGTCAGTGTTGTCGGCTGCACCCGCTGGTCGATGGACCACCATTTGAACAACGCCTACCGCGCCTACGGGGTCGGCGATTGCCAGCGCGTCACCCTGGAGTTATCCCAGGTCGACCGCGAAAGCCGCACCCGGCGTTATGTGCAACCGGAGGTCTCGATGCTGCGCGGCCAATGCCTGGAACGCCAGAAACTGTTCGTCGATGCGGTGCAGACCTATCAATTCATCATCAATCAGTACCCTTCCAGTGAGTATGCGTACCGGGCTCGCGCACGGCTGGATACCCTGCAACAACTGGGGCATTACCCCGGCGCAAGCACCGCCCAGCCACGTCCTGCGTCGTTGTGATGATATTCATCATGTCATGACTGGCCTGCCGCCAGTCTTGGGCTATTCTTCGAATGTTCATTTGTACAAGTTTCTATTCGAATGGATGCAAGGCCCGGACTCGACAGCTGTTTAGTGACCAAAAAGGTGTTTGTTGTCACACCGAGTTTCAGGGAGAGCGAGCGATTTCTGCTCGTTCCGAATCACTGGCGCGGCCAGATCATGGCCACTGGATGGCGATCTCACCATGTTTACCGACCGACGGATCGAGCGGCATCATCTTCCTTACTTCCTGCAAGTGTTTAACCGTCTTACCGACAAACCCATTGGCTTTTTAGGGAACGTCTCTGAAGACGGGCTGATGTTGATCAGTCAGTTGCCCTTGATGGTGGGCGTAGACTTCGAGCTACGCCTGAAAATCCCAGGGGCGGACGATACCTTCCATGCAATCGACCTCACGGCGACCTGCTTGTGGAGCCATGAAGATATCAATCCTCAGCATTATGATTCGGGGTTCAGTGTGCAGCAGGCCCCCGAGGAATATGGGCAATTGATCAATGTCTTGTTGCATTACTTCAGCTTTGATCCCTTGCAGGCCTCAGCCTAGCTATAGCGCGTTGTCGGCCTGGTTTGAGGGATCGTCCCCGCCGTGACCGTGCGCCTTTTTCAGCTGGACCTAGAACACCCCGGCTTTTTTCCAGCTCAGGTAGCGTGTCACCAGGCACGCTCCCAGCTGTGAGGGTGAGGTATCGATGACCGACAGGCCGTGGGCACTCAAGCGTTCGTGCAGTTCTTCGCGGGTATTGAGGTAATCGACGGTGCCGCTATAGGCCAACGCTTCCGGCAGGGTCTGTACCGGGGACTGGCGCAGTTGATCGAGTACTTCCTCACGCAAACTGGCCACCAGCACGCGATGCTGGCGGCCGATACGCTTGACGGCGGACAGTAGCGCTTCATCGTCCTCATCCCGCAGGTTGGTAACCACAATCACCAATGCGCGGCGTTTTTGCCGGGCCAGCAGTTGGCTGGCCGCCGCCTGGTAATCGGCCGTGCGTCGGGTGGTGTCCAGGTCGTACACCGTGTTGAGCAACAGATTCAACTGGCTGCTGCCCTTGACCGGCGCCAGGTAGCGCGGCTGGTCGCCGGCGAAAGTACACAGCCCCACGGCATCGCCCTGGCGCAAGGCGACATAGCTGAGCAGCAGGCAGGCGTTGAGGGCATGGTCAAAGTGGGACAGCTCGTCATCCTGGCTGCGCATGCGCCGGCCGCAATCGAGCATGAATACAATCTGCTGGTCGCGCTCATCCTGATACTCGCGGGCGATGGGCGTGCGTTGTCGTGCCGTGGCCTTCCAGTCGATCTGGCGCAGGCTGTCGCCCTCGCGAAACTCGCGCAGTTGATGAAACTCCAGCCCTAACCCTCTCCGCTGGCGTTGCCGCACACCCAGTTGGCTCAGCCAGTTATCCACACCCAGCAACTGCGCGCCGTAGAGACGGGCGAAATCCGGATAGACGCGGGTGACATCGCTGATCTCGACAAAACGCCGTGTCGACCATAACCCGAAGGGGCTCGGCAGGTGTATTTCGCAACGGCTGAAGCTGAAGTGCCCACGCCGCAGGGGGCGAAGGCGATACCCCAGTTCACTGCGCTCACCCGGCCGCAGTGCTATGGACTGGGGCATGTTCTCCACCATCAACCCGTCCGGCGCATGATCGAACACCTGTACCGTCAACGGCTGCGCGTAGGCATGCTCCAGTGTCAGGCGGACCTCGCCCCAGCGGCCGAGCGCCAGGCTGCCGGGCATCTGCCGTTGTACACGGGGGGACGGGCGTCGATGCTGGCGCAGGGCGTCCAGCACGGCCAGCAGCAACAACGCGAGGAGCAAGCCCCATGCAATCGAGTGCAGGGTGTCAGGCACTTTGAGCGCCAGCGCCACTGCGATGCCCAGCAGAGTATTCAGGCCCAGCAGCACGCCAAGCCAGGCCAGTAACAGACGAGTCGGTTTCATGGGCGGGTCATTGGCGTGGGGCCGGGATCTGGTCCAGCAGTTGCTTGAGCACCTGGTCGACCTCCAATCCGTCAATGTCCAACTCGGGCGCGATACGCACCCGATGGCGCAGCACTGCGAGGGCGCATCCCTTGATGTCATCCGGGGTGACGAACTCCGCACCGCGCAGCAGTGCCCGCGCGCGGGCGCCGCGGACCAGTGCAATCGAAGCCCGAGGGCCGGCACCGATGGCGAGGCCTGGCCAACTGCGGGTGGCACGCGCCAGGCGCACGGCATAGTCGAGAACTTGTTCATCCAGGGCCAATTCACTGGCGATCTGCTGTAACAGCAGTACATCGTCGGCCACCAGGACCCTGCGCAATGGCTGCACATCCAGCATGTCGGCACGGGACGAGCGCGTTACTTCGCGCACCATGTCCAGCTCCTGCTGCGCATCCGGATAATCCATGCGGACCTTCAGCATGAAACGGTCCAGCTCAGCTTCCGGCAACGGATAGGTGCCTTCCTGTTCGATGGGGTTCTGGGTCGCCAGCACCATGAACGGCTGGCTGATGGGCAGCGCTTCGCCTTCGAGGGTAACTTGGCGCTCCTGCATGGCTTCGAGCAGGGCTGCCTGGGTCTTGGCCGGGGCGCGGTTGATTTCGTCGGCGAGCAGCAGGTGGGTGAACACCGGTCCCTTGCGCAGCTTGAATTGTTCGGTGCGCTGGTCGTACACAGCGTGCCCGGTAACATCGCTGGGCATCAGGTCGGGGGTGAACTGGATGCGTGCGAACTCGCCGTCAAAACAACGCGCCAGGGCACGTACCAGCAGGGTTTTACCCAGTCCCGGCACCCCTTCGAGCAACACATGGCCGCCGGCAATCAGCGCGGTCAGCACATCATCGATCACCTGGTCCTGGCCAATCACTGCCTTGCGCAGCTCGACGCGCAAGGCCTGGGCTTGCTGGCTGGCACGGTGCAAGGCTTCGCGGTTCACGGCAGTGGCGCTTGGAAAATCGCTCATAGGGCATTCCTGAGAGTTTGCAGGCACGCCACCTGTCGGCTGAAATCGGCACTGGAAAGCCGTTTCGCCGCAGGTGGGCCAAGGGCCTGGCTGATGACGTGAGAGGGTTGGCGCGTCAGGTGCTCAAGCACCCGCCACTGTTCTGCGTTGTCGAGGTGTTCAAAGCCAGGGTGGCGGCGCCGCGCGGCGCGCAGGATATCGCGCTGCAAAGCCTGCAACAGGGTGCCCTGGCCGCTGCGGCGTAGCAGGAAGTCGGCACTGGCTTTCAAGTGCTCCTGCAACTGTCGGCGCGCCTTGGGAGCGGCTGCCTGGATCGGGCCTTGGCGCATGCCGGCGTGCCAGAGTCCTAATGCGATCAGGGCAATGAGGGCTACCAACGCTTGGGGGAAATACCGTATCAGCAGGGTGAACAAGTTGTCGAAGTCGCTGTTGAACAGCAGGGTGACGGTCGTGCCCTGATTCAGGTACCACAGCAGCCAGGCATTGTCGTGCTCGCCGATTGCTGGAGTTTTCCACAGGTCGCTGTCGGTGATCACCGTGACGCGGCCTTGCCCGAGGTCAAGTTGCATCAGGTGGCTTGAGTCGGCGCTATTGGCTGAAAATTGTGCCAGGTGCCTGGGGTCGACGAGGTTGAAGTGGGTGTCGAAACTGAAATAGGCCGGGGCGGTTTCATTGTCGACATAGAGCTTGGTCAGGTCCGGCGCTTTCTTTTTGCGGGCCGGGGCCGGTTCTTCAGGGTCGTCACTCAAGGCCTGGTGGATGGACAGGCGATCAAGCAGCAGGTCGCCGCTTTTGCCGGCCTCTTCATCCCAGAGTGCCTGTGCCACCAGCAACAGATGACCGCCGGACTTCGCCCACGCCAGCAGTTGTTCGACCTGGCGTGGCGACATCGTGCTTCGGTCGCCCAGTAACAACAGGCTGTTGCCCTTGGCGGGGAGGGTAGCCAGCCGCTCCAGGCTATTGGCATGTTCCACGGCCAGGCCCTGCTGGCGCAGGAAGTGTTCGGCTGCCAGATAGGGGTTGGCCGTGGCCTCGGGTGAAGGGCCGCGATCCACCACGACCTCGTAGGGCGTCGCTTTGCTCCACGCGTAAAAACCGCCAGCCCCCAGCAGGCAGGCCAGCAGTAACGCCACCCACACTAATGGCCGGTTCATGGGCGGCCCTCCGGACTGAATAGCGTACGCCAATCACTGCAGAGTTTTTGCTGGGCCGAGGTGGGCGGAAGGAGATGACCGTAGGCGAGGTTTTGCCAGTGCCGGGTCAATTCATCGCTGAAGGCCAGAAGCTGCGGTTGCTGCAACTGATGAACACGCTCCAGCACCTGGCCCTCGGTGTCTGCGCTTTTCAGCGGCAGGTTGAAGTCATGCAGTAACCGGCTGAGCAGGCCGCGATACAGAAGGCCCAGAGCGTCCCTCGGTCGCGTCGCCCACAGTTGCTCGGCGGTGCTGGCAATATCCTCGGGCAAGGTCTCAGCGCCCAGTTCCAGGCCGAACAACTGTGTCGGTACGGGCTTGGCCACGTTGATTTTGCCTGGCCCGCGCCGGCGGGCAAACGTGCGTAGCCAGTCACGGTATCGCCATGCCAGCAGGGCCAGGCCACCGATCAAAAGTCCCCATAAAAGCACTTCCAGGCCTTGGGCGATGTGCTTGAAGGTGTCGCTGTTGAGGTTATCCAGGAATGCCTGCAGCCAGGCCGGAAGCTTGCCATCGCCGTGGGCCTTGTTTTTAACCACGGGTTTGTCTTCGCCAAAGTGGTAGCGGGTGACGGTTTCCGGGTTTTTGAACGGCGGCTTGTCGAGCAGCGACTGGATGGAATGACTCGCGCCTTGGGTGCTCAATGGTTTTGGCGCAGGGGATGTCTCGGCCATGACGGGCGGGCTGACAGGCAGCAGTATCAGCCCGGCGACCAGCACGAGCAGCATGGCCGCACTGCTCAGGCGCTGCCGAAGACGGCGGAACACCAGCTCCAGGTCCCAGGCTTCCAGCACTGTGCGGCGGTTGAGGTAGAGGCTGAATCCGCAGGCCACGTAGATGGGCTCCCAAAACACCAGGATCAAGGCGTAGAAGGCATTGCCCAGATGTGTCAGCCACAGCCCTTCCGAACTAGAGGCCAGTGCCAGGCGTTGCCAGTCCCACTGCATTTCGACGTCCTGGGGGATAAACAGGTAGAACAACGCCATGCAGCCGAACCACAGGCCGATTTCCAGATGCACCCCGACGATGGTCAGCCAGCGTGCGGCACCGGCGTTACGTTGCTGCAGTACACCCAGGCGTTTCTGGCGCGCCTGGCCATCCAGGCCTTCGAGTTGACTGACCGGCATGACGAAGCTGCGACTGAGGCTGAGCCGCCGCCAGGTCAGGCTGGCCAGCAGTTGGCCCTTGAGCAGCCGCGGCCATTGGCGAACGGCCTGCTTGAGGCTGGGCGTTTCACCAAACAGGGCCTTGGACAGGATATACAGCGGCAGGCGATCGAATGCGGGCTTGAACCACCAGAACAGGAATATGGCGGTAGACGGGTAGTTCCACAGCAGCGCGGTGAGCAGGGCGAACACAGGCAGGGTTATCAGCGCCCAACTGCTCATCAGTAGCTGGCGATGTTCGCGGGCCATCAATGCACCCAGGTCCATGGCTTCCCAGGCGGTGCGTGGGCGGATCACCACGCTGGCATCACTCAGGCGCATGATGACTCCTTCCTGCAAGGCTCAGGTAAGCGATCACCAGCAGCCACAGGGCCGCGCCCACCAGGTACTTGACCCAAAGGGCTATCCCCGTGGTGGACGACCAGTAGGCCTCGATAAAGGCCGCGATCAGCAGGAACACCATGACCCCGCACATCATCTGCACGCTTTTATGGGCGGCGAGCCGCAAGGATTCGCCGCGGGTCAGGCACCCGGGGGCGATCAGTGCCCAGCCCAGTTGCAGCCCGGCAGCGCCGGCTAGGGCGATGGCGGTCAGCTCGAAGGCCCCATGACCGATGACGAAGGACCAGAAGGTCTGCCCGTAGCCGATTTCGGTCAGGTGTCCGGAGACTGCGCCGATGACCAGGCCGTTGAAAATCAGAAAGAACACGCTGCCCAGGCCGAACAGCAAGCCAGCCGCGAACGTCTGGAACGCGATGCCGATGTTATGCATCACGTAGTAGCCGAACATCATCCAGTCTTCACTGGACGCACGTTCGGCGGCGCGACCCAGTCGGCTGGCGTCGGGGTCGTACATACCCTGCATCTCGGCCACCTGCTGGGGGCTGACGATGCTGTAGATCAGGTCGGGAAACAGCAAGACCAGCAGGGCAATGCCCGCCAGGCTACCGAAGAACAGCAGGCTGGCAGCCAGTACGAAACGCCATTGCTCCCGCACCAGCCGCGGAAAGTCGGCGAGTACGAAACTCAGGATATTGGCCGCCAACTGGCTGCGATGCCGGTACAGCTGTTGATGTCCGCGCAGTGCCAGTTGTTGCAGTGGGTCCACCAGATAGCTGCTATAGCCACGCTCCTGGGCCAATGCCAGGTGCTGGCACAGACGCCGGTATTGATGGGGGAAGTCCGCCACGTCACTGGATTTTGCCTGGCCTTGTTCCAACTGTTTCAGTTGTTCGGCAAAGGCTTGCCACTGGGGCTGGTGACGGCTTTCGAACAGGCTCTGCTTCATGCGGGCCCCAACAGGCCACGGGCCACGCCATTGAGTTGTTCGACGGCGCGGGCCGGGGATACCTGCAAAGGCGTGGCGAGGATCGCGGCCAATTCGTGAACGCGCTCGGCGGAGAGTTCTCCCTGGCGTTCCGCAAAGGCAAGGATGGCCCGTTGCTCGCTCAGGTCCAGGGCAAAGGGCAAGCGCAATGCCGGCGCTTGAGGCACCCGGGGGCGGGCAAGTGGCTGTTCGCGGTAGATCACCAGCGTGCCGGCGGCCAGGTCGCCGAGGCGCTTGAAGTGAGGGTGCTGCAGGCAACTGATTGCGCCGAGAAAATAGCCAAACGGCAGCATGTCGACAAACCGCAGCAGGTTGCGGATCAGTGATGAGGACCAGCCGATCGGGGTGCCGTCGTCCTGGACGACGCGTAGGCCCATCACCTGTTTGCCCGGTGAGCAACCCTGGTTGAGCACTTCGAAGAGCACCATGTACCACCAACTGATCAGGAACAGCAGCAGTGAACCCAGGCCAATGCCGATGTTGCCCAGCAAGGCCAATGGCACCAGCAGGACGCCCATGACCACTCCTCGCAAGCCCAGGTCGAAGGCAAAGGCCAGCGCACGCGGCACCAGGCCGGCAGGGCGCAGGGGCAGGTCGATGCCCTCCGGGGTCTCGATCTGGTAGCGGGTGTCCAGTGGGGTTGATGGCATCGCGATCCTTGGCAGTGCAGAGTGGCTCAGAGACAGGGATGCTAGCAGCGTCGACGATGGAAGCAACCACTCAAGGTTTTGCTGGATGTTTGTACAGTGCAATGCGTGCTGGCCTCGAAGGCGGTTCAGCGCCTAGACTTTGCCGATCTTCAGTACAGGAATAGCCCGTGACCTCCATTTTCTGGTACGACTATGAAACCACCGGCATCAACCCGCGCAATGACCGCCCCCTTCAGGTAGCCGGTATCCGTACGGACCTGGACCTCAACGAAATCGGCGCGCCGGTCAATCTTTATTGCCAACCCAGCGACGATATCCTGCCACATCCCGCCGCGTGCGCGATTACTGGCATTACCCCGGCAATTCTCGCGGAAAAAGGCCTGGCCGAGGCGGACTTCATGACTCGTGTACACGCCGAACTGGCCGCCCCAGGGACCTGCGGCGCCGGTTACAACACCTTGCGGTTTGACGATGAAATGACGCGCTACAGCCTGTATCGCAATTTTTTCGACCCTTATGCGCGCGAGTGGCAGGGCGGTAACAGCCGCTGGGATTTGATCGACGTCGTTCGCACCGCTTACGCCCTGCGCCCGGAAGGTATCGAGTGGCCACAACAGGAGGGGCGCGTCACGCTCAAGTTGGAGCGCCTGACGGCCGCCAACGGCATCGATCATGGCCAGGCGCACGACGCATTGTCCGACGTGCGCGCCACGATTGCGCTGGCGCGGCTGGTGCGTGAAAAACAACCGAAGCTCTACGAATGGTTGTTCCAGTTGCGCAGTAAACAGCGGGTGATGGACCAGGTGCGCCTGTTACAACCCATGGTCCATATCTCCGGGCGCTTTTCCGCCGAGCGTCATTACCTGGGCGTTGTACTGCCGCTGGCCTGGCACCCGCGCAATCGCAATGCGTTGATCGTCTGCGACCTTGGGCTCGACCCCCAAGGGCTGCTCGACCTTGATGCCCAGGCCTTGCGCCAGCGCCTCTACACCCGGCGTGACGAGCTTGCCGAGGGCGAATTGCCGGTGCCGCTCAAGTTGGTGCATATCAATCGTTGCCCGGTGGTCGCCCCCCTGAATGTGCTGCGGGCTGAAGATCGAGAACGCCTGCACTTGGATATGACTGTTTATCAGGAACGGGCGCTGCGGCTAACTGACGCACAGGAACTTTGGCGCGATAAGTTGGCGCTCATTTATGCCGAGGAAGATTTTGCCCCGAGTGCCGACCCTGAACAGCAGCTTTATGACGGTTTTATCGGCGATCGTGATCGACGTTTATGTGAACAAGTCCGGGCAGCCGAGCCTGCGCAATTAGCACGCCAGCAGTGGCCTTTTGATGATCAGCGTTTGCCTGAATTATTATTTCGCTACCGTGCACGTAACTTCCCCGAGACCTTGAATAGCGAGGAGCAACAACGTTGGAAACTTTTTTGTCAGCAGCGTTTGTCCGACCCTGAATGCGGGGCTCCGAATACCCTCGAAGCATTTAAGCAGGCCCGGCAGGAGTTGGCTGTAAGTGCTACACCGTTTCAGTGTGAGGTGCTGGAGCAGTGGCAGCAATATGCCGATGATTTGGCCGCTCGGGTAAATGTGTAGTCCGTTTCATGGAGAACCTGCAGACAATAAAAAACGCCAGCAAGCTGGCGTTTTTAATGTGTCGCGGATCAGGCGCAAGCCTGGCGAAGCTTAGCCCAGCAGGGTAGCCCAGCCTTCAACCACGTCACCGCCCCACTTGGCTTTCCACTCTTTCAGGGTTTTGTGGTTGCCACCTTTGGTTTCAATCACTTCGCCGTTGTGCGGGTTTTTGTATTGTTTGACTTTGCGAGCACGTTTGGTGCCGGTA
Organism: Pseudomonas sp. PS01298; assembly: GCF_029959745.1. NCBI lineage: Bacteria > Pseudomonadati > Pseudomonadota > Gammaproteobacteria > Pseudomonadales > Pseudomonadaceae > Pseudomonas > Pseudomonas sp. PS01298. The sequence goes on from NZ_JASCPP010000054.1 coordinate 15,020, forward strand.
GTTTTCACGGCGCCACGCGGTGCTTTAACTTTCGACTCTGGATCCAGCAGTGCGATGATGTCACGCAGGGATTTGGAGTATTCGCCCATCAGGGTGCGCAATTTGCCTTCGAATTCCAGCTCGGTTTGCAGTTTGTCGTCTTGGGACAGGTTCTTCAAACGGGCTTGCAGCTCTTTGATAGCTTCTTCGGTGGCACGGTATTCGTTGATCAGAGACATGTGGACTACCTTATGTAGAGCGCTGATTGACAGGGACAGTGACCTAATAATAGTCAGGCGGTTTGCCCAAGTAAACATTTAAGCGTGCATTTATGTGAATTGCGTTGAATGTTTTTAACAAACCTACGCAATCGAGTTAATTACTAGGTCGTAGACCTTAAGGTAATCGCCTGACAAACCGTGGAAGAATCCAAGGTGACGCAGTAGATTCATATTAAGGTGGTAAAACCTTAGGCGATTAAGGGGCAAGGGCCAGGCCGGCGATCAGAATAAGCGTTAACGAATACTGCAGTTTTCCTGCGCAATCGCTAGAATGGCGGCCTTTGCGAAGTTCTGGAGTTTTCCCCTAATGCGCACTTTTCGGCTGGTGATTGCTTGCCCGGACCGGGTCGGCATCGTTGCCAAAGTCAGTAACTTTCTGGCTTCCCACAATGGCTGGATTACCGAGGCGAGCCATCACTCGGATAATCTCAGCGGTTGGTTCTTCATGCGTCACGAAATCCGTGCCGACACGCTGCCGTTTGGTCTCGAGGCTTTTCGCGAGGCCTTTGCGCCGATCGCCGAAGAGTTTTCGATGACCTGGCGCATCACCGACACCGAGCAGAAAAAACGCGTGGTGCTGATGGCCAGTCGTGAGTCCCATTGCCTGGCGGACTTGCTGCACCGCTGGCACAGCGACGAGTTGGACTGTGATATTGCCTGCGTTATTTCCAACCATGACGACCTGCGCAGCATGGTCGAATGGCATGGCATCCCGTACTACCACGTACCGGTCAACCCGCAGGACAAGGAACCGGCGTTCGCCGAGGTGTCTCGCCTGGTCAAACAGCACGAGGCCGATGTCGTGGTCCTGGCGCGCTACATGCAAATCCTGCCGCCGGAACTGTGCAGCGAATACGCTGGCAAGGTGATCAACATTCACCACAGTTTCCTGCCATCGTTCGTCGGTGCCAAACCGTACCATCAGGCTTCCCTGCGTGGGGTCAAGCTGATCGGCGCAACCTGCCACTACGTCACCGAAGAGCTGGACGCCGGCCCGATCATCGAGCAGGACGTGGTGCGTGTCAGCCACAGCGACAGCATTGAAGACATGGTGCGCTTCGGCCGCGATGTCGAGAAGATGGTGCTGGCCCGAGGGCTGCGCTACCACCTGGAAGACCGCGTGCTGGTGCACGGCAATAAGACCGTCGTGTTCTGATTGACGCGTTGTGATTGAAGAATGACGGGCCTGGGCGTTAAATCGTCCCAGGCCCTTTTTCTTTGCCTGCCGTTGAGGATTTTGACCATGAGCGATCCACTCGATAAAGCTACCTCCAAGGCGCCCGCTACCTTGGGCGAAGGCTGTCTGAGTCGCTATGACCCGGACGCGCTGGATGCGGAGGACGGTACTGACTTTCCTGGGGCCGCCCAGTTGTGGGAGCAGTTGCAGACCCCGGACGCGCCGCCTGGGCCCGCTGAAAAAGACGCTTGAGCAAAGGCTTGCCAACCATCAGTAGAAATACCGGCCCGCCGGCCAGCAGATAAAAGTAATACGTTACGGCCCGCCAGATCAGGATTGCCGCCGCTGCGGTGGATTTGCCGACCATGGGCGCCAGTAACGCTGCCGAGGTCAATTCCGCAGCCCCCGCCCCGCCAGGCAACAGGCTGAATTGCCCGGCCGTCAATGAAAGCATCTGGATCAGAAAGCTCCAGGCCCATTGCACATCCCCGCCCAATCCGCGTAACGCCAGATAGAGCACGCTGTAGCGCAGGGTCCAGTGCGCGCTCGTGAGAAAAAATACGCTTATCAACGTAGACCACGGCAATTTCAGCGTGTCGGTGAATGCCGCCAGGAAGCGCAACAGCCTGCGCGCCCAGCGTCGACGAACCTTTGGGCGCACCCGTAGTTGCTTGAGGACCGCGCCCGTCAGGCGGATGGCCTGGCGGTGAAAGCGCACCAGCAATACGCCACAGAACAGCCCACCCACCATCGATACAGCGCTGAGCTCCAGCAGCCATTCCAGTCGGGGGTTCAGGGTGTGGAAAAGGGCATACAGCGCAATGCCCGTCAGTGCGCATAAAAAGAACAGCAAATCGCTCAACTGGTCCATGGCAAACACCGCGCTGCCATGGGCTGGTCGTATGCCGTTGCGCGCGAGCAACGCCATCAAGGTCAGTGGGCCGCCACTGCCGCCGGGGGTGGCGCACATGGCGAACTCGGTCGACATCACGACACCGAGGCTTTTCGCACGGCTCAGTTGGCCGATGTGCTCACCCAGCAGCAGGCGCAGGCGCAGGCTGTTGATCACCCAGCACACTACGATCATGGCGAACATGGCCAGTAACAGTTGCCAGGGGAATTGCACCAGGCGCGCCACGGTTTCACCGCCGCCCAGCCACGCCGGAATAATCAGCGCGACGATCAGCGCCAGCAACAGCCAGAGCAAGCGGCTCATGGTTGGGAAGCCAGCCAGCCTACTTTGGTCATAGGCGTGCGACCCGTGTCCAGCAGGCGTTGCAGCGTTTCGAGCCAATAGCGGCGGGAAAAGTCGTGGCGCATGTCCACCGGATGCAGGCCCAGGCGAATCACCGGGGCGTTTTGCCAGCGTTGCTCGCGGCGGTCGCTGAGGATTTTGGACACGCCCCGGCGCCAGCTGCTGCGCGCACTCCACACCAGGCCGGGAGCCGCCACCGGGGTGAAATCCGGCAGCCGATACAGGTGTTGCGGATCACTGGTGTAGCTCAGGGGTAATTGGCGCAAGGCTTCACGGGTGCCTGGGCTCATCAACCAGGCCGGTGCGACGAAGCCGTGGAGGGGCCAGTGGTTTTCGCGAAATACCTCGATACCTTTATGCAGACGTTCCAGGGCTTGGGCTTCTGACAGCTGGTAAAACTCACCTTCGTGGGTATAGATGCGTCGCATGAACCAGTCTTTTGGCGTGCGCGGCGACGGTTGGTCGTCGCTATGGGAGTATCCATGCAGCGCCAGTTCATCGCCCCTGGCGACGCGGCTGTCGAGCAGTCGCCGAAACTCGCCTGCGGCGGGCAAGGCATCCTGATGATGAAAGTCCGGCACCACCAGCCAAGTGATGGGCACCGCGCCCAGCGCATCCACCGCTTCGACAAAGGGGCGGTAGTCGACCCAGTTGTGCGGCGCCACATCGTGCAATACCAGCAAGACCGAACGCTCAGCCATGGCAGAGCATCGGCTTGTGGGTACCGAGTACCGCGCAGTAATGGCCGAGCAGGCTGTCGACCACCGTATCCCACGCGTAATGGTGTTCCACGTGCCGCCGGGCCTGCGCACCCAGGCGTTGGCTGTCAACGCTGAACAGTTCGCGCACCGCGTCGGCCATCGCCTTAGGATTGTTCGGCGCGCACAGCAGGCCGCAGCGCTCGTCGACGATTTCATTGAAGGCCCCGGCGGCCACGGCGATTACCGGGATACCGCAGGCCATCGCTTCGAGGATGACCAGGCCAAAGGTTTCCTGATCGCCGCCATGCAGCAGCGCATCGGCGCTGGCCATCAAGCGCGCGACATGCGCGGCCGGGCGGAAGCCGTCGATCACCGTAACGTTGTCCGGCACGCTCGCGGGCATGCCAGACCCGACCAACAGCAGGTGGTAGCCATCGCCCAGGCGCTTCATGCAGTTGAGCAGCACCGGCAGGTTTTTCTCCTTCGAACCGCGCCCGGCGAAGATCAGCAGGCGCGTGTCTTCACTGATCCCCAGTTCGGCGCGCAAGCCGGGATCGCGGACCTCGGGTGTGAAGGTTTGCAGGTCCACGCCCAACGGCTGAACGAAGACGTTCTTCACGCCAAGCCCGGTGAGTTTGTCGGCCATCACCTGGCTGGGAGCCAGTACCCGGTCAAAGTTCCCATAGAGTTTGCTGACATAGGCTTCAACGTTCGGGGTAAACCACGGCCCCATGCGGTTGCTGACCAGCAACGGCAGATCGGAGTGATAAAAGCCGATGACCGGTACATCCAGCTGGCGCCGAGCATCCAGTGCAGCCCACGCGGTGAGATAGGGATCGCCGACTTCGATCAGATCGGGCTGTAAATCGTGCAGGACGTTTCGCCATGGCGCCAGGCGCAGCGGGAATCGATAGCCTTTGCCGAAGGGCAGGGCGGGGGCCGGTACCTGGTACACCCCATCCTGTTCGCTCAAGTGGGCGCCGGGGATCAACAGGCTGTGGCGAATGCCGGGCTTGAGCGTCAAGCGTCGGTGCTTGGCGTCCAGATAAGTCCGCACGCCGCCGCTGGCTGGGGCGTAGAACATGGTTATGTCAGCGATATGCACGATGAACATCCCTCCGATCCATTGCTCTCCTTAACGTGGACCTGAGGTAAGGATAGATGTTCGATCGGGATGAGTGTGTCGTCGCAGACAACGACCACGCAGGAGCGGGCAAGCCCGCTCCTGCAGGGGTTGGAGGATTTCTGTCAGATCCGGAAGCTGCCAACCAGTTGCTTCAGCCTGGCCGCCTGCTGTTCGAGGTCGGCACAGGCGCGCAGGGTCGAGTGCAGGTTTTCCACACCCTCCTGGTTAAGCGTGTTGATCTCGGTAATGTCCATATTGATCGACTCTACCACCGAGGTCTGTTCCTCGGTCGCAGTCGCCACCGACTGGTTCATGCCATCAATCTCGCCGATGCGCTGCGTCACGCTGTTCAAGCGCTCACCGGCCAGGTTGGCGATTTCCACGCTGTCATTACTGTGGCGCTGGCTTTGGCTCATGGTGCTGACCGAGTCGCGGGCCCCGACTTGAAGCTCCTCGATCATTTTTTGCACTTGCTGTGCCGATTCCTGAGTGCGATGCGCCAGGTTGCGCACTTCATCGGCCACCACCGCAAAACCACGGCCAGCCTCGCCTGCGCGGGCGGCTTCGATGGCCGCGTTGAGGGCCAGCAGGTTGGTTTGCTGGGAAATGCTGGTGATGACCTCAAGAATCTGGCCGATATTCACGGTCTTGCTGTTGAGCGCTTCGATGTTGCCGCTGGAGGCGCTGATCATCGCCGACAGCTCTGTCATCGCCTTGATATTGCGCTCCACCACCTGTTGGCCGTCCTCGGCCAGGTGCCTGGCGTCGCTGGCCTGGCTGGAGGCCTGTGCGGCGTTGCGCGCGATTTCCTGGGCGGCGGCCCCGAGTTCATTGATGGCGGCGGCCACACTGTTGGTGCGGTTGGCCTGTTCATCGGAGTTGACCATCGAGGAGTTGGACGCGCTGACCACCCGCAGTGCCACTTCATTGACCTGTTCGGTGGCCGAGGACACTTCGCGGATTGATGTGTGAATCCGCTCCACGAAGCGGTTGAACGCGTTACCCAGGGTGCCGAACTCGTCGTTGTTCTGGATCGCCAGGCGGCGGGTCAAGTCACCTTCGCCGTCGGCAATGTCCTGCATGGCGCGGGTCATCACGTGCAGCGGTTGCAGGAGTACGCGGATCAGCATGCCCAGCAGGGCGATGATGATCGCCACCGCAATGATCGTCGCGATCACCGCCGAGGTGCGGAATTCGCTGAGCATGGCGAAGGATTTGTCTTTATCCACCGAAATACCCAGGTACCAGTTCACCGAGGGCAGGCCCTTGATCGGGATGAAGGTCACGATGTTGTCTTTGCCGTTGGCCTCGACTTCGCTGAAATCGCTGCTGATTTTCGGCGTGTTTTTTGGATACACATCGGCCAGGGTTTTCATCACCAGGTCTTTGTTCGGGTGCACCAGCACCTTGCCGTCGGCACTCACCAGGAACGCATAGCCTGTGCCGCCGAAGTTCAGCGCGCCAATGTTATCCACCAGTGTCTGCAGGCTCAGGTCGCCGCCGACCACGCCGATGCTCTGGCTGCCCCGGTTGCTTGGGGTGGCCACGGAAATGATCAACTTGCCGGTGGCGGCATCGATGTAGGGCTCGGTCAAGGTCGAGCCGTTGCTGCTCTGCGCACCTTTGTACCAAGGCCGCACGCGCGGATCGAAGCCGTCCGGCATCTTGGTGTCGGGGCGGATGGTGAACGCGCCCTGGCTGTCGCCGACGTAGGTTGCCATGAAGGCGCTCGTCAGTGCTTTCTGCTCCAGCAGGCTGGCGACCACAGATGGTTCGGGGTTGGTGGCGATGTTCTGTGCGGCGTTTTCCACCAGGGCGATGCGCCCGTTCAGCCAGGTCTGGATGTTGCTGGCAGTGACATTTCCCATCTCATGCAGGTAATTGTTGAGATTGTCGCGAATGGCGTTGCGCTGCAGGTAGTCGTTGTAGAGGGTAAACACCGCGAACGCGGCGATGACGATAAGGGAGGCTGCAAGCAGGATTTTGTGGCTGAAACGCAGATTTTTATTCATGGCTTGTAGGGTCCGCTAAGGTCTTAATATCCGAAGCGCGTCCTTATGGGAGGCGCAAAATGGCAGCGTCAAAAAAGGTGTGATACTTCTTGCGGTAGCGCTAAGGGTCCCTGTAGGAACTATCTGACCTATTTTTGGACTTTGTGGGTCTCACACTTGCCTGTATCGACCTGGCGACACTAAAGATTAACCATGGGTGACGAAATGCCTGACTCCTCGCAACTCCTCATTGGCGCAGACCTGTCTGGCCAGCCGATTGCCCAGGCCATGCGCCTGGCCAACCGCCACGGGCTGATCGCCGGCGCTACCGGCACGGGCAAGACCGTCACGTTGCAACGCCTGGCTGAGGCTTTCAGTGACGCGGGCGTTGCGGTGTTTGCCGCAGATATCAAAGGCGACCTGTGTGGCCTGGGTGCGGCGGCGAACCCCCAGGGCAAGGTGGCTGAGCGGATCGCCGGGATGCCGTTCCTCCATTACACGGCCAAGGCCTATCCGGTGACGTTGTGGGATATCCACGGGCAGTCCGGTCATCCGTTGCGTACGACCATCAGCGAAATGGGGCCGTTGCTGCTCGGCAGTTTGCTGGAACTCACCGACAGCCAGCAGTCGGCGCTTTACGCGGCCTTTAAAGTGGCCGACCGCGAAGGCTTGTTGTTGCTGGACCTCAAGGACCTCAAGGCACTGCTCAACCACCTGCGTTATCACCCGGAACTGCTCGGCGAAGACGCAGCATTGATGACCACCGGTTCCAGCCAGGCCCTGTTGCGGCGCCTGGCGGTGCTGGAGCAGCAGGGCGCGGAGGCGTTGTTCGGCGAACCGGCGCTGCAGCTTGAAGATATCCTGCAGCCCACGGGCGACGGGCGCGGGCGCATTCATCTGCTGGATGCCAGCCGCCTGGTGCATGAGGCGCCGAAGGTGTACGCGACGTTCCTGTTGTGGCTGCTGGCGGAACTGTTCGAGCAACTGCCCGAACGCGGTGATGCGGACAAACCGCTGCTGGCGCTGTTTTTCGATGAGGCGCATTTACTCTTCGCCGATACGCCCAAGGCCTTGCAGGACCGCCTGGAGCAGGTCGTGCGACTGATTCGTTCCAAAGGCGTTGGCGTGTATTTTGTCACCCAGTCGCCGGGCGACCTGCCGGACAGCGTGCTGGCCCAGCTCGGCCTGCGCATCCAGCATGGCTTACGGGCGTTCACCACCAAAGAGCAAAAATCCCTGCGCGCCGTCGCGGAGGGTTTCCGGCCAAACCCGGCATTCGATGCCTTGGCGGTGTTGACGGAGTTGGGCACGGGTGAGGCCTTGGTGGGCACCTTGCAGGAAAAGGGCACGCCGGAAGTCGTCCAGCGTGTGCTGGTCGCGCCGCCGCAATCGCGGATCGGACCACTGAGCGAGGCCGAGCGCGCCGCGCTGGTCGCCAGTTCACCGCTGCTGGGGCGCTACGACAAGCCGATCGACCGGGAGTCTGCCTACGAAGTGTTGATGGCGCGCAAGGAGCTGGGGCCGACCGAAGAGGCCAAGCCCGCCGCCGAGGAGCCGAGCTTTACCGACAAGGCCGGCGCGTTCCTGGGGACCACGGCAGGCAAAGCGCTGAAATCGGCCATGCAGCAAGCCGCCAATCAGATGGGGCGGCAGTTGGTACGTGGGTTGTTGGGCTCGTTGCTGGGCGGCAGCAAGCGCAAGTAACGGCTCAGGCCTTGGGCTTGGCGTGGGCGGCCAGGCGCTCAAGCGCAGCGCGCAGGCCCGGGTCGCTGATGCCGTCGGCCGTTGCCTGAATGGTTTCGGCGGCATTGGCCGACAAATCCATGGTATGCCCCACCGCGCCTTGCTGGACGGTGGGCGGTTGCACCTTGAACTGGATGCGCATCAGGCTGGCGAACTCATCAAACGCCATCAATTGACGCTGCAGGCGTTTTTGCTGATAGCGCAAACGGGTCGCCCAATGGCCGTCAGTGACGATTAAAAGCAAATTACCTTCACGCCAGGACGCCACATGACAATGTTCACGTGCGGCCGGTTGCAGTTGGCTTTCGAGCAGGCGTTGCAAATGGCCCAAGCGTTGCGCGTGGCCAAAGATGGCTTTCAACGGCTTGGCTTCGCGAAGCAACACGCCGGGAGCGCGGGCTGTAAGAGGGCGAAATGCCATGATTAGACACCTTAAGTAACAGAGCCGCCATCTTAGCAGAAAGCGTCTGCACGCCCCCAGGCAATGCATCGCCGGGGCCGTGCCCGGCAAATCAATAGGTAACTTCTGCATCCGATGGGTTGAAGTTCCGCCAAAAGCCCTTATTTTAAACAAGCCCTCTCACAGCCCCATGCCAGCATCGGGGAACAACGCCACTTTCCTCACCCACGAATCCGGGTAGAATGCGCGTTCGCATGCGGCCGTGAGGGCTGCTCGGGCCACTGACGGTGCGCCCTCCATCCCTATGTGTGGAAGAACCTGCCGATATGTTTGCGCCTTTGTTAAAGAAACTTTTTGGAAGCAAGAATGAGCGCGAAGTCAAACGCATGCTCAAGACGGTGCAGCTGGTCAATGCCTTCGAAGAGCAGATGGTTGCCCTTTCGGACGAGCAATTGCGCGCCAAGACCGAAGAGTTCAAGGCCCGCATAGCCAAAGGTGAAACCCTCGACAAGCTGCTTCCCGAAGCCTTTGCGGTTGCCCGTGAAGCCGGTAAGCGTGTCATGGGCATGCGCCACTTCGACGTCCAGTTGATCGGTGGCATGACCTTGCATGAAGGCATGATTGCCGAAATGCGTACCGGTGAAGGCAAGACCCTGGTGGCAACCCTGGGCGTTTACCTCAACGCACTGTCCGGCAAGGGCGTGCACGTTGTGACGGTGAACGACTACCTGGCTCGCCGGGACGCCAACTGGATGCGCCCGCTGTATGAATTCCTCGGCCTGACCGTCGGCGTGGTAACGCCGTTCCAGCCGCCGGAAGAGAAGCGCGCCGCCTACGCTGCCGACATCACCTACGGTACCAACAACGAATTCGGTTTCGACTACCTGCGCGACAACATGGCGTTCAGCATGGAAGAAAAATTCCAGCGCGAACTCAACTTTGCCGTGATCGACGAAGTCGACTCCATCCTCATCGACGAAGCCCGTACCCCACTGATCATCTCCGGCCAGGCCGAAGACAGCTCGCGCCTGTACACCGAGATCAACAAGTTGATCCCGCGCCTGGAGCAGCACATCGAGGAAGTGGAAGGCGTGGTGACCAAAGAAGGTCACTTCAGCATCGACGAGAAGACCCGCCAGGTCGAACTCAACGAAGCCGGTCACCAGTTCGTCGAAGAGATGCTGACCCAGATCGGTGAGCTGGCCGAGGGTGAAAGCCTGTACTCGGCACACAACCTGGGCCTGTTGACCCACGTTTATGCCGGCCTGCGCGCCCACAAGCTGTTCCATCGCAACGTCGAGTACATCGTCCAGGACGGCCAGGTTGTGCTGGTCGACGAACACACCGGTCGTACCATGCCGGGTCGTCGCCTGTCCGAGGGCCTGCACCAGGCCATCGAAGCGAAGGAAAACCTCAACATCCAGGCCGAAAGCCAGACGTTGGCGTCCACCACCTTCCAGAACTACTTCCGTCTGTACAACAAACTGTCCGGCATGACCGGTACAGCTGACACCGAAGCGTTCGAGTTCCACCAGATCTACAACCTGGCCGTCATGGTCATTCCGCCGAACAAGCCTCTGGCGCGTAAAGACTTCAACGACCTGGTGTTCCTGACTGCCGAAGAGAAGTACGCGGCAATCATCAACGACATCAAGGACGGCATGGCCCAGGGCCGTCCGATCCTGGTGGGTACCGCCACCATCGAGACTTCCGAGCACGTGTCCAACCTGCTCAACAAGGAAGGCATCGAGCACAAGGTCCTCAACGCCAAGTTCCACGAAAAAGAAGCCGAGATCATCGCCCAGGCCGGTCGCCCAGGCGCACTGACCATCGCCACCAACATGGCCGGTCGTGGTACCGACATTCTGTTGGGCGGCAACTGGGAAGTGGAAGTGGCCTCGCTGGACAACCCGACCCCTGAGCAAATCGCCCAGATCAAGGCTGACTGGCAGAAACGTCACCAGGCCGTACTGGAATCCGGTGGCTTGCAGGTGATCGCGTCCGAACGTCACGAATCCCGTCGTATCGACAACCAGCTGCGTGGTCGTGCCGGCCGTCAGGGTGACGCCGGTTCCAGCCGCTTCTACCTGTCCCTGGAAGACAGCCTGATGCGTATCTTCGCCTCGGACCGGGTGAAGAACTTCATGAAGGCCCTGGGCATGCAGTCCGGTGAAGCGATCGAGCACCGCATGGTGACCAACGCCATCGAGAAGGCCCAGCGCAAGGTTGAAGGCCGCAACTTCGACATTCGCAAGCAGCTGCTCGAGTTCGATGACGTCAACAACGAACAGCGTAAAGTGATCTATCACATGCGTAACACGTTGCTGGCCGCCGACAACATTGGCGAGACCATTGCCGATTTCCGCCAGGACGTGCTCAACGCCACCGTCAGCGCACACATCCCGCCACAATCGCTGCCTGAGCAGTGGGATGTCGCCGGCCTGGAAGCGGCGTTGAAGAGCGACTTCGGTGTCGACTTGCCGGTTCAGCAGTGGCTCGACGAAGACGATCACCTGTATGAAGAAACCCTGCGCGAAAAACTGATGGCCGAATTGCTGGCCGCGTACAACGAGAAAGAAGAGCAGGCGAGTGCCGAAGCACTGCGCACCTTCGAGAAGCAAATCGTTCTGCGCGTGCTGGACGACCTGTGGAAAGACCACCTGTCGACCATGGATCACCTGCGTCACGGTATCCACCTGCGTGGCTACGCCCAGAAGAACCCGAAGCAGGAGTACAAGCGCGAGTCGTTCACGCTGTTCTCCGAGCTGCTGGATTCGATCAAGCGCGATTCGATTCGCGTGCTGTCCCACGTTCAGGTGCGTCGCGAAGACCCGATCGAGGAAGAAGCTCGCCTGCGTCAGGAAGCCGAGGCACTGGCGGCGCGCATGCAGTTCCAGCACGACGAAGCGCCGGGCCTGGAAGCCCCTGAGGTATTGGGCGAAGAGGTCGATGTGGCCCTGGCTCAAACCCCGGTGCGCAACGAGCAGAAGCTGGGCCGCAATGAGCTGTGCTGGTGCGGTTCGGGCAAGAAGTTCAAACACTGCCACGGCGAAATCAACTAAGATTTTTGCCTGACGCTGCAACACCTCGCGCCGCGACCGGCTTTTGCCGTCGCGGCGTTTTGCCATTAATTTCACCGTCGATCGCGACGGCACAGACATCACCTATTTTTAAGGAGCGCATTCATGGCTGTTGGTCTTGGTCCTTTGCCCACATTGCACCCGGTTGCCGGTTTTGAGCTTGGTATCGCTTCGGCCGGCATCAAGCGCCCAGGGCGCAAGGATGTAGTGGTGATGCGCTGTGCCGAAGGCTCGACTGTCGCGGGTGTATTCACCCTCAACGCTTTTTGCGCTGCACCGGTGATCCTGGCCAAGCAACGCGTTGCCGGCCCGATCCGTTATCTGCTGACCAACACCGGGAATGCCAACGCCGGTACCGGCGAGCCGGGCCTGGTGGCCGCTGCACGTACCTGCGCCAAGCTGGCTCAGTTGACCGGCGTGGATGCCAGCCAGGTGCTGCCGTACTCTACCGGTGTGATCGGCGAGCCGCTGCCGGTGGAAAAAATCGAAGGCGCCCTGCAAGCCGCGCTGGACGACCTGTCTGTGGATAACTGGGCCGCAGCGGCGACCGGCATCATGACCACCGACACCCTGCCAAAAGGCGCCAGTCGCCAGTTCGTGCACGATGGCGTGACCGTCACCGTGACCGGCATCAGCAAGGGTGCAGGCATGATCCGCCCGAACATGGCCACCATGCTCGGTTACATCGCCACCGACGCCAAAGTCTCCCGCGACGTGCTGCAGCGCCTGATGCTGGACGGCGCCAACAAGTCGTTCAACCGCATCACCATCGATGGCGATACCTCGACCAACGACTGCTGCATGCTGATTGCCACCGGCCAGGCCAACCTGCCGGAAATCACCTCTACCGAAGGCCCGCTGTTCGCTGCCCTGAAGCAGGCCGTGTTCGAAGTGTGCATGGACGTGGCCCAGGCCATCGTGCGCGACGGTGAGGGTGCGACCAAGTTCGTGACAGTTGAAGTCAACGGCGGTGGCAACCACCAGGAATGCCTGGATGTCGGCTACACCGTGGCCCACTCGCCGCTGATCAAGACTGCGCTGTTCGCTTCCGACCCGAACTGGGGCCGGATCCTCGCCGCCGTCGGCCGTGCCGGCGTGCCGGACCTGGACGTGAGCAAGATCGACGTGTTCCTCGGCGACGTGTGCATTGCCAGCCGTGGCGCCCGCGCCGAAACCTACACCGAAGCCCAGGGCTCGGCGGTGATGCAGCAGGAAGAAATCACTATCCGTATCGAGTTGGGGCGCGGCGCGTGCAGCGAAACCATCTGGACCACCGACCTGTCCCACGAGTACGTGAAGATCAATGCGGAATACCGCACCTGATAGCAAAGAGGAAAGCGCGGTGAAACGAGTGCATGTAGCAGCAGCGGTGATCCGCGGTGTCGATGGCAGGATCCTGCTCGCGCGCCGTGCCGATACCCAGCATCAGGGCGGCCTCTGGGAGTTTCCCGGGGGCAAGGTGGAGGCCGATGAGTCGGTCGCCACCGCGCTGTCGCGCGAATTGCAGGAAGAGCTGGGTATCCAGGTCACCGCGGCGCGGCCGCTGATCAAGGTGCAGCACGACTACCCGGACAAGCAGGTGTTGCTGGATGTCTGGGATGTCTCGGCGTTTACCGGCGAGCCTCATGGTGCTGAAGGGCAGCCGCTGGAGTGGGTGGCCCCGCGGGATTTGCTCAGCTATGAGTTTCCCGCAGCGAACGCGCCCATCGTGGCTGCTGCGCGCTTGCCGGCCGAGTACCTGATCACCCCGGGCGAGCTGGAAACCCCGACGTTGCTGCGCGGCATCCAGAAAGCCATCGCTGGCGGCATCAAGCTGATCCAATTGCGTGCACCCAACGGCTACGACCCTAAATACCGTGATCTGGCGGTGGATGCGGTGGGCCTGTGTGCGGGCAAGGCGCAACTGATGCTCAAGGGTCCATTTGAATGGCTGGGGGATTTCCCTGCAGCCGGTTGGCACATGACCTCGGCGCAGCTGCGCAAGTACGCCAGTAAGGGGCGGCCACTGCCGAAGGATCGCTGGTTGGCAGCCTCGTGCCACAACGCCGAAGAGTTGGCGCTGGCAGAAATGATGGACGTGGATTTTGTCACGCTGTCGCCCGTGCAGCCGACGCAGACGCATCCTGATGCCCAGCCTTTGGGTTGGGAGCAGGCGGCAGAGTTGATCCGTGGGTTCAGCAAGCCGGTGTTTCTGCTGGGCGGGGTAGGGCCTGCTGAGCGGGAACAAGCTTGGGAAGCCGGGGCTCAGGGTGTGGCTGGAATTCGGGCGTTCTGGCCGCAGGTTTGAAGCTGTTCTGACGGGCCTCTTCGCGAGCAAGCCCGCTCCCACATTCGATCGGATTCCAACGCTGGAATGCATTCAAATGTGGGAGCGGGCTTGCCTGCGACAGGGCCAACCAGGCGCTAAATAATCATCAGTGTGGCTTCGCCGCTGCCTGCCACAGAATCTCGGCTACCCCCTGGCGCTTGGCGATTATCCTGGCTGCCACAAACAGCAAATCCGACAGCCGATTGATATACGCCAACCCCACCCCCTCCAGCGGCTCCATCGCATTCAGATGCTGACACCGCCGCTCCGCGCTGCGCGCCAGGCTACGGCACACGTGGGCCTGAGCGATCAACGCCGAGCCACCGGGCAAGATAAAGTTTTCCAGCGGCCCGACTTCCTCGTTCCAGCGATCGATCGCTGCTTCCAGCCGATCCACCTCTGCTGCATTCAGCGCCTTGTACACCGGCATGGCCAGTTCACCGCCCAGGTCAAACAGGCGATGTTGGCACGGGCTCAGCACCTCGATCACCTCCTTGAGCGCCGGGTGCTGGCCGCTTTGCTCTTCCAGGCTGGCGAGGAGCAAACCCAGCTGGCTGTTGAGCGTATCGACTTCGCCAATCGCCTCCACGCGCGGGTGGTCCTTGGGCACGCGGCGGCCATCGCCGAGGCCGGTCTCGCCCTTGTCGCCAGTGCGGGTGTAGATCTTCGACAGGCGAAAGCCCATGGTCAGTGCTCCAGTTCGGTTAGTTCGTAAGGTGGCAGTTGGCTGCCGGCCAAGGGCAGGCGCAGGGTGAAACAGGTGCCTTGGCCGAGGGTGGAATGCACTTCCATCTGGCCCTTGTGGTTGTTGGTGATGATGAAATATGACACTGACAGCCCGAGCCCGGTGCCCTGGCCGATTTCCTTGGTGGTGAAGAACGGCTCGAAGGTCCGTTTGCGCACGTTTTCGCTCATGCCGATGCCGTTGTCTTCGACCTGGATCTCCGCCCACGGCGGGTTGAGGCGCGTGCGCAGGATGATGCGCCCCGGCTCGCTGTCGTCTTCGCGCAGGTGAATGGCCTGGGCGGCGTTCTTCAGCAGGTTGAGCAGCACTTGTTCCAGCTCGTTGGCCGTGCCGGGTACCGGGCCCAGTTGCGGGTCGAACTGGCGGATGATGGCCTGGCCCTTGAAGTCGAAACCGATGGTCAGGTCGAAGTCGTTGCCGGCAATTTCCACCGCCTGGTCGATCAGCGCCGGTAGGTCGCAAGGCGCCATTTGTCGGTTGCTGCGGCGGCTGAAGCTGAGCATGTGGGTGACGATCTTCGCCGCCCGCGCGCCCGCTTGCTGGATGCCGTCGAGCAGTTGCGGCACTTCGCGACTTTGCAGGTAGCGATTGACCCTCTCCAGCTCAATGCCCACCTGTTCCGCATGCTCCAGGTTCTTGGGGAGATCGGATGACAGCCGGCGGCGAATGTTCTGCACGTTGTGCAGGATTGCCCCCAGCGGATTGTTGATTTCGTGGGCCATGCCGGCAGCCAGGCCACCCACGGAAAGCATCTTCTCCGACTGCACCATCATTTCTTCCAGGGACAGGCGCTGGGTGATGTCGTCGATACGGATCACCACGCCGCGCCCGGCACCGCCGGTCAGCGGGTAAAAGGTCAGGGCGTAGTGCTTGGGCTCGTCGTCCTTGATCCAAGTGACGCGTTCGATGCGCTCCACTGTGTGTTGTTCGACCGTGGCCTTGATCTGCGGCAGGTACGGCTTGAGCGGTTGGAAGGCCAGGTAGATCGGCTGGTTCAAGGCTTCATCCAGGCGCGTGCCGGAGAGCGCGCTGGCTTCCTGGTTCCACTGCGTGACGTAGAGCTGCTCGTCCAGGGCGATCAGCGCCGACGGCATCGAGTCGATGATGCTGTTCAGATAATTCTGAAAGCCGGTGAGCTTTTTCTCGATCTTGCTGCGAACCTGGACTTCCAGTTCGAGCTTGCGGTTGGTGTGGCGCGTCTCTTCGGCCAGGCCCTGTGCCTGATCGTAGGCGGCCTGGGAGTCGTCGCGGGCGCGCTTGAGCTGTTGCTCGCGGGCTTCGATGCGCGACAGCATGGTGTTGAAGGCTTCGGCAAGGCTGCCGATTTCATCGTGGTTGCCGCGCCCGGCGCGCAGGGCGTAGTTCTCTTCGCGGGTGACCTGGCGTGAGAGTTCTTCCAGTTCATGGATCGGCCGGGTGATCAGGCGTTTGATTTGCCGGGCGATGACCAGCCACAGCAGCACACTGAAAATCAGGATGCCGAGGCTGGCCGTCAGCGTGCCGGTGTAGAAGGCCACCGGCAGTTCGCTGCTGGCCACCAGCAGCAGATGCCCTGATGGCTGGCCCGCGCGGGGCAGGGTGATGATCTGGTTACTGCGAAATTCAGTCACCCGCCAGGCCTCGATATGCCGGTAGTTGTCCGGCAGGTGCAGGCGGTCGCCGTGTTGCATCTGCGCCAGGCGGTTGCCCTCGCCGTCGTACAGCGCTGCGGCGCGCAACGGCGAATAGCTGGTCAGCTCATTCAGCAGCGCGTCGGCTTTAGCGGGGGATTCGAGAGCCTCGGCGGCGAGGGCCGGGTTGGACACCAGCCGGCCGATGGCCTGCAGGGCCTGGGGCGCCA
Organism: Pseudomonas sp. PS01298; assembly: GCF_029959745.1. NCBI lineage: Bacteria > Pseudomonadati > Pseudomonadota > Gammaproteobacteria > Pseudomonadales > Pseudomonadaceae > Pseudomonas > Pseudomonas sp. PS01298. The sequence continues at coordinate 31,646 of NZ_JASCPP010000054.1, forward strand.
TGCTTTCCTGCGAGATCCAATAGGCGGCGCTGATAAAGGTCAGGTTGGCCACCAGCAATACGGTGGTCAGCAACACCAGCAAGGCGGCGAGCAGTTTCTGCCCGACCGGTAGGTTTTCTAGACGCTGGCGCAGCGGCATCAGGGTTTTCCCAGGTGATAGACAGGCGGGCAGGGTAGCGCGTGGCTCAGTCGCGGGGCAATCCGCGTGCAAGTAACTGGTCGACCAGGCGTACCTGCAGTTGTTGCACATGGGGCAGGTTCAACTGGTGACGTGTTGCCGCCTGGCAAGCATAGCCCAACAAAAAGCTGATTTCGGTACGGCGCCCGTTGGCCACGTCCTGGTACATGGAGGAGTAATTCGCGGCGGTGGCCTGGATCACGCGCTCGACTTCGTGCTGCAGGTCCAGCGCGGCAGCCGGTTGGCCGCAGCATTCGAGCAGTTCGCCGAGTTCGGCGCACAAGGTTGCGACTTCACATTGATGGCTCTGCAGTTCGCCGTTGCGGCACTGGTAGAGCACGGTCAGCGGGTTGATCGCGCAATTGAGCGCCAGTTTGCGCCACAGGCGCGTAAGAATGTCGGTGCTCCATTCGTGGGGGATGCCGGCAGCGTGCAGGTCATCCAGCCACAGCGGCGGGGTCGGCTGGCTCACGTCGCCCAGCCAGGTGTAGCCATGGCCTGCGAACACCACGCGCCAGTCGCCATCGCGGAACGCACCCTCGGTGCTGGAGGCAAAGATACAGCGAGCCTGGGGCAGTTGTGCGGCCACCGCGTCCTGGCTGCCGAGGCCGTTCTGCAGCAGGATCAGCTCCGCGTCGGGTGCCAGTCGGTGCTGCAGCTGTGCGACGGCGCTCTGGGCGTCGTAGGCCTTGCACGCCACCAGCAGACGATGAATCGGCTCCGGACTGTGGGGCGTTTCTGCGCTGACCGGGTAGGTATGTGCTACGCCGTGTTCCACCAGGGTCAGCCCATTGCTCGACTGATAGCTCGCCAGGCGTGCTTCATCACGCAGGATCAACCGCACGGGCACGCCGGCGCGCGCCAGTCGGGTGGCCCAGAGTGTGCCCAGGCTGCCGGCGCCGAGAATATGCCAGGTGGTCGACATCAGTTTTTGCTCCGTAGGATCGCTCACAGTGAACGGGACGAAAGAACCGCTATAATGCCCCGGCATTTTAGCTCGGGCGCGCTCCATCTCTACTGAGCCCGCCCCTTATATTGGAGATATGACATGCCTTCGTTCGACGTGGTATCCGAACTGGACAAACACGAAGTCACCAACGCCGTCGAGAACGCCGTCAAGGAACTGGACCGTCGCTATGACTTGAAAGGCAAGGGCAGCTTCGAATTCAAGGAAAAGGAACTGACCGTCAACCTGACCGCTGAAGCCGATTTCCAGCTGGAAGCGATGATCGAGATCCTCAAGCTGGCCCTGGTCAAGCGCAAGATCGACGTGCAGTGCCTTGAAGTCAAGGACGCCTACGCCTCCGGCAAGCTGATGAAGCAGGAAGCCGTGCTCAAGGAAGGCATCGACAAGGAGCTGGCGAAGAAGATCGTTGCGCATATCAAGGATGCCAAGCTCAAAGTCCAGGCCGCCATCCAGGGCGAGCAGGTACGCGTTACCGGCAAGAAGCGTGATGACTTGCAAGAGGCGATTGCTGCCCTGCGTGCGAAAACCTTCGATATGCCGCTGCAGTTCAATAACTTCCGCGACTGATGGCCCCTTGGGGAACCTGCGGGGGTTTTTGACGTCCCACGCCCCAGAACCTGCGCCTACTCTTGAGCCCTCCGGGGCTCAATTGCATTTTGGGCACTCACTACGCCGAACATCCGGTAACCAGGAGAATGTAGATGGATTTGAATGCTGAACTGGATCACTTGATCAAGACCTCGCAGTCTTGGATCCCGATGATTATGGAATACGGCAGCCGCGTGTTGCTGGCCGTGATCACCCTGGCCATCGGCTGGTGGCTGATCAACCGCCTGACCCACCGAGTGGGGCGCTTGCTGGCCATCCGTAACGCCGACCTGGCCTTGCAGCACTTCATCACCAGCCTGGCGAACATTGCGCTGAAGGTGATGCTGATTGTCAGCGTGGCTTCGATGATCGGCGTGGCGACCACCTCGTTCGTCGCCGCGATTGGTGCCGCTACCCTGGCTATCGGCCTGGCATTGCAAGGCAGCCTGGCGAACTTTGCCGGCGGCGTGCTGATCCTGTTGTTCCGCCCGTTCCGCATTGGTGACTGGATCGAAGCCCAAGGGACCTCGGGCACCGTCGACAGCATCCAGATCTTCCACACGGTGCTGCGGACCGGCGACAACAAGACGGTGATCGTCCCGAACGGCATCCTGTCCAACGGCATCATCACCAACACCAACCGTCAGCCAACCCGCAAGGTGGTGTTCGACGTGGGTGTGGACTATGACGCGGACCTGCAGAAAGCCCGTGAAGTGTTGCTGGAGCTGGCAAAAGATCCACGCGTACTGGCGGATCCGGCGGCGGCGGCCGTGGTGTCGACCCTGGGTGACAGCTCGATCACCGTGTCCCTGCGTTGCTGGACCAAGACCGCGGATTATTGGGACGTGGTGTTTATGCTTAATGAAATGGCACGCGACCGTTTGAAGGCGGCGAATATTGATATTCCGTTTCCACAGCGGGTTATTCGCGTGATGCAGGAAACGGCGTCTAAGTAAGCACAAACAACAGCGTCGAACTTGGCGGATAGGTCAGGTTCGATGCAGAAACTGCAATCTCGTTAGTTAGCTTGCTAGTTATTTTTCCGGTGAAACAAAACTGCAATAAAAAAGCCGCTCCCCTGCAAACAGGGGAGCGGCTTTTTAGTTAAGGCCGAGGCCTTAAGTCATCACTGTAATCAAACTGCCAATTACAAGATGTTCAACGGGTATTGCGCGATCAGACGCAGTTCGTCGATGGACGCCGAACCGTAGTACACGCCGTCAGACGAACGGTAAGTTGCTTGACGTACGCGCAGGCTCAGGTCTTTGGCTGGGCCGCTCTGGATCACGTACTTGGCTTCGATGTCGCGTTCCCACTCTTTACCGTTCGAGGTGCTGGCGGTGTTAGCGCCGCTACCGGTTACGTAACGAGTCATGAAGCTCAGGCCAGGAACGCCAAAGGTTGCCATGTTGATGTCGTAACGTGCCTGGTAGGACTTCTCGTCTTCGGCGTTAAAGTCGGAACGAGCGATGGAGTTGGCCAGGAAAACCGAGCCGCCGCCGTCGATGCCGTAGCCATAGTCGCCGTCGCCGGTAACTTTCTGGGCTGCCAGGGTGAAGGTGTGAGCGCCGATGGTGTAGGCACCCTGCAGGCTGAACGCACGGTTATCAAGCTTGGTAGTACCGTCTTTTTCTGCGCGTTGCAGGCCGGCACCTTCGCTCTTGGTGTCGTAGATGTTGAAGTCGAAAGCCAACGACTGGTCATCGCTGAGCGCGTGAGTCCAGTTGACGTTGGCGTAGTATTTGCGCCAGTAGTCTTCGACTTTCGAGTAGTACAGGCTGGTGGTGAACTCTGGGGTCCAGGAGTAGACGCCACCGACGAAGTTAGCTTCTTTCAGGCCTGTATGGCTTGGGTCGTTGCTGTCGCTGATACTGTCTTTGTAGGTTTGAGACTGTGCGACGATCGAGGTGAAGTGACCGGCTTCGAGTTTCAGGCCCTTGATCTCGTTGCTCGTGATCGACACGCCCTGTGGCAGCTCAGGAAGCAAGCGGCTGTCGTCAGAGGCGAATACAGGAGCAGTGGTGTACTGGTCGCCAATTTTCAAGACGGTATCGGAGATACGGAACTTGATGGCTGCGCCGCCCTTGGAGTAGTCGTCTTGCGAGCGACCGTCAGAACCGGCAGGGAACAGGCCGGTACCGGCGCGACCCTTGCCGCTGTCGAGCTTGACGCCCAGCAGGCCAATGGCGTCGACACCCACACCGATGGTGCCTTGGGTAAAGCCCGACTGGTACAGGCCGTTGAAGCCCAGGCCGGTTTCTTCGCTACGGCTCTGGCCAGTGTCATTGTTGCGCTTGTCACGGCTGAAATACAGCGCGCGAGTATTAATGCTGAAAGTGCTGTCTTCAACAAAGCCCTTGGCGTCGTCCTGGGAAGAGGCCATTGCGAACTGCGAGGTGCCTGCTGAAACAGCCAGGGCGATCATGCTCCACTTCATCACGCGCATCGTGATTTGCTCCTTTGGTTTAGGAAGAGTACTGCCGTCCCACCTGTATTTTTATCTGGGCGGCTCTTTCTTTTTTGTGTCGGCGCAAAGTTATATCACGCAGACTCTATTGACGATACTTGCCCATCTATCCTTTCAGCTTCTTTACGAGGCTGTCGTAAATTGCTATCTCCGTGTCGCAAATTCACAGTCCACCTGTAACCGGACTGACAACTTCAATACTGTTTTCAAACCCGTTTCAAAGTTTGAAGTCTTCCTTGATGCGTATTGAAACGCTTGTGTTTTTATCGCGAAACACCTGCTTCCAAACGGGTGCCGTTGCCGACGATGTGGGTGTGAATGCAACAAGCGTGCACAAAGCGGTAACCGAATGTCATTTTTTCGTGAAAAACGTTACGGCCGTGTAAAAACCGCATAAGCACGGGCTTTTTACGTCGTTTTGTTTGGCCTTGACGCTTTGGTGTCACACCTGTGAGAAGGCACAAAAACACCCGGTCCGGGCAAAACGTTACCGGTTCACCCCCATGAGTGGGTAATCGGCGGATCCCTTTGATGCACAAGTGGGTCATTTTGGTGCATCCCGCTCAGGCCCGGATTAGCGTAGCTCAAATATCTGGCTGCCTCGAAAGGGTGCGTATTTTTCTCCACTTGCATCGCGGCTCGCCGCATTCGCCGTGAAGCCTTGAGCATTCGAAGGTATGCTGGGCGTCTGAAATCGACCTGCAAAAACGGAGTGCCCGCGTGTTCGCCTTAGATCAACGCCTGCAACAAGACACACTGGCCATTGGGGACTTCCCGCTATGCCGCCTGCTGCTGTCCAATGATTCCAACTACCCGTGGTTCATCCTGGTGCCACGCATCAACGGTATCAGCGAAGTGTTTCAACTGGATGTCGCCGACCAGCAGCGTCTATGGCAGGAAACCACGGCGTTGGCGCAGTTGCTCAATGAGGGCTTGAACGCCGACAAGATGAACATCGGCGCCCTCGGCAATGTGGTCAGCCAGTTGCACGTGCATGTGATCGTGCGCAAACGCGATGATGCCGCCTGGCCTGCGCCGGTATGGGGCAAGCATCCGGCGCAGCCTTATACTGCAGAGCAGGTCGCCGCTATCCGCACCCGCCTGCGCGAGCTGTTGCCCGCCGACTTCATCTTTACCCAGGGCTGAACCATGGACCTGCAAGACCGCGTCACCGACCTGGAAAGCCGCCTGGCCTTCCAGGACGACACCATCGAGACCCTCAATGACATCCTCGTCACCCAGCAGCGGGCCGTCGAACGCCTGCAGTTGCAGATGACCGCGCTGCTCAAGCGCCAGGAAGAAATGGGCGGGCAGTTCGAAACCTCGGAAGAAGAAGCGCCGCCGCCTCACTACTAAATAGCCGGCAATAAAAAACCGCGATCCAGTCAACGCTGGATCGCGGTTTTTTTTGCTGCGAAGGCTGGGATCAGCGACGCGGCAGGGCAGCGATCACGTCTTCGGCTTGCAGGCCTTTATCGCGATTCATCACGGAGAACTCCACGCGCTGGCCTTCCACCAGGACGCGATGGCCTTCACCGCGAATAGCCCGGAAGTGGACGAAGATATCGTCGCCCGAATCGCGGGAAATAAAGCCGAAGCCTTTGGACGTGTTGAACCACTTGACGGTACCGGTATCCCGATTGGTCATGTCATAAGTTTGCGACGCGGCCGCCGGGGACGAACGGTAGAAGCTGATGGCCAGGTGAAGAACGATGGCGACCACAGCAATCACCAGGCTGAGCAGGATGGCCGGGTGGCCGCCCACTTCAGGCATAGGTGCCAGGAGGGTGAGGGTTTGTACGACAACGGTCAGAACCAGCAGCGCGCTGACCAGGTTTTGCAGTTGATGACGAGTGCCTTTGTTCCAGTAAGGGATCACCGGTGCCAGCGTCAGGTTAAGAAGGCCGAACAAGGCCAGGTACAGAGCGTCGTGTTGTTCCAGGTAGGGAGGGCTTCCCTGTTGCAAGCTCGGTATAAAGGACAGCAGCAAAGCTGCAACGCCCGTTAGCAGGTGGACGATTTTCAACATTTTGATTAACTCACGTTAAGACGGATCACAAGGAAGAGCTGACTGGCACGGTTCGCTTCTGAACAATGGGAGGCGTTGGGCACGTGCGCGGGTATCAGCCTATGCCGGCTGCCGCGGAAATTAACGGCAGCGACACGCCGCCTATTTAACAGCAAAGGCTGTGCCTACTCAAATCAAGCATTTCCGGGTGTTGCAAGGGGCACGGCATTTCTGCGTCAAACGCTTGTCCTAGACAGGTGCAGGGTTTTCAAGCGGCGTGCGGGGAAGTTTTCCCGTTGCGTGTGAAGGCTTGCGCAGCACCGGCTGGCAGGTTACGCAGGGGCGATTTGCCGCACCTCACCTGGGCGTGTCGGGCTGCGCACCACCGGTACTCTTGCTAGAGTGGAGCTGCACCTGATCAATGAATGCTTGTCAATTGAAGGGGATAAACATGGCAATCGATATCGGTATCAGTGAAGAAGATCGTAAATCCATCGTCGACGGGCTTTCGCGACTGCTTTCCGATACCTATGTACTGTACCTGAAGACCCACAACTTCCATTGGAACGTCACGGGGCCGATGTTCCGTACGCTGCACTTGATGTTCGAAGAGCAGTACAACGAGCTGGCGCTGGCGGTGGACTCCATTGCCGAGCGTATCCGTGCCCTGGGCTTCCCGGCGCCGGGCGCTTATTCGATCTACGCGCGCCTGTCTTCGATCAAGGAAGAAGAAGGTGTGCCCAGTGCCGAAGAGATGATCAAGCAACTGGTGGCGGGTCAGGAAGCGGTCACGCGCACCGCGCGCGGTATCTTCCCGTTGCTGGACAAAGTCAGCGATGAACCGACTGCCGATCTGTTGACCCAGCGTATGCAGGTTCACGAAAAAACCGCGTGGATGCTGCGGTCCCTGCTCGAAAACCAATAAACACCCGCCTTGAGTGGCGCCGTCCTGGCGCCGCTCGCTTGTTTCCGTGCATTTCCTGGCGTTGTCCTACGTCGATCAACTCCGCGTCTTCTGGCTGCCTGTCTCTGCCTGCTGTTTTATAGGGCCACTGCCCAATGGGAGAACCCGTGGGCTGCTGTTTGGCAATGGAGTGTCAGGTGTATGTCACGTGGAGTGGGTAACGGAGTAATGGAAACCGGTGGTTTTCACAGGATAACGGTCGACCCCTTTGCGAAGGGGTTTGATATGGGGCTGGCCAAGCCATTGTCGCGGTCGGTGCGCCTCAATGGGTTTTCCACTTGCCTGCGACTTGAGCAGGTGTATTGGAACATCCTGGCGGAAATAGCCAGGATCAACGCCTGCTCGGTCAGTGCGTTGCTGTCTTATGTCGATCGGGAAGTGCACTTGCGCCATGGCGGGGTGAAGAACTTCAGCGGGTTGGTCAGGGTGGTGTGTGTCGTTCACGCCTTGAAAGACCGGGTGAGTACGCCGAACCCTGAGTAATCGGCCGGCGCCGGGGCTGGCCTGCCGTCGAGGTGGGCAGGGCCCTGGTCAGAAAGCCGGCTGCGCTGCCTCGATTTACCAGATATAATCCCGCGCTTTGCTGCGCATGCCGGGGCTTTATCCCTGGGGCAGGCGTGGCGCAGTAACGTTCTGATCGCCGAGACATCTCCATGCCCATGTACGACTATCAATGTGCTTCCTGTGGTCATCAGTTGGAAGCCATTCAGAAGATCAGCGCCGCGCCGCTGGTCGATTGCCCGGCCTGCAAGGCGCCAGAGCTCAAGAAGATGTTGTCCATGCCGGGCTTCCGCCTGAGCGGCAGCGGCTGGTACGAGACTGATTTCAAGACCGGCTCGAAGAAGAATCTGGCCGGCGGCGACAAAGCAGACTGAGTTGAACTCCATGCGCAGGCTCCTGCATTATCCGTCCCCTGCTTAAATGTACGGTGACGAGGCAGGCCTCCACCGAATTTCGAATTACGAGAAGTGAAACCACTACCATGATGCGCAGCCACTATTGCGGCCAACTGAACGAGACCCTGGATGGTCAGGAAATCACCCTTTGCGGATGGGTTCACCGTCGCCGCGACCACGGCGGGGTGATCTTCCTCGATATCCGTGATCGTGATGGTCTGGCCCAGGTGGTGTTCGACCCGGACCGCGCCGAGAGCTTCGCCGCCGCCGACCGCGTGCGCAGCGAGTACGTCGTCAAGATCACTGGCAAGGTTCGCCTGCGTCCGGCCGGTGCCGTGAACGCGAACATGGCCTCCGGCGCAATCGAAGTGCTGGGCTACGAGCTGGAAGTGCTGAACGAGTCGGAAACCCCGCCGTTCCCACTCAACGAATACTCCGACGTCGGCGAAGAAACCCGCCTGCGCTACCGCTTCCTGGACCTGCGTCGTCCGGAAATGGCCGAGAAGCTGCGCCTGCGTTCGCGCATGACCACCAGCATCCGCCGCTTCCTCGACGAAAACGGCTTCCTTGACGTCGAAACGCCAATCCTCACCCGGGCTACCCCGGAAGGTGCGCGTGACTACCTGGTGCCGAGCCGTACCCACGCGGGTTCGTTCTTCGCCCTGCCGCAATCGCCACAGCTGTTCAAGCAACTGCTGATGGTCGCCGGCTTCGACCGCTACTACCAGATCGCCAAGTGCTTCCGTGACGAAGACCTGCGCGCCGACCGCCAGCCGGAATTCACCCAGATCGACATCGAGACCAGCTTCCTCGATGAGAAAGAGATCATGGGCCTGACCGAGCAAATGATCCGCAACCTGTTCAAGGAAGTGCTGGACCTGGAGTTCGGCGAGTTCCCGCACATGACCTTCGAAGAAGCCATGCGCCGCTACGGTTCCGACAAGCCCGACCTGCGTATTCCGCTGGAACTGGTGGACGTGGCCGACCAGCTCAAGGAAGTCGACTTCAAGGTGTTCAGCGGCCCGGCCAACGACCCTAAATGCCGTATCGCCGCCCTGCGCGTTCCTGGCGGCGCGAGCATGCCGCGCAAGCAGATCGACGACTACACCAAGTTCGTCGGCATCTACGGCGCCAAGGGCCTGGCTTACATCAAGGTCAACGAGCGCGCCAATGGCGTTGACGGCCTGCAATCGCCGATCGTGAAAAACATTCCGCTGGACAACCTCAACGCGATCCTCGATCGCGTCGGCGCGGTCGACGGTGACATCGTGTTCTTCGGTGCCGACAAAGCCAAGATCGTCAGCGAAGCCCTGGGCGCGCTGCGGATCAAGCTGGGCCACGACCTGGACCTGCTGACCTGCAAGTGGGCACCGATGTGGGTTGTCGACTTCCCGATGTTCGAAGAGAACGACGACGGCAGCTTCAGCGCCTTGCACCACCCGTTCACTGCACCGAAGTGCTCGCCTGAAGAGTTGGAAGCCAACCCGGCAGGCGCGTTGTCGCGCGCTTACGACATGGTGTTGAACGGCACCGAGCTGGGTGGCGGTTCGATCCGCATCCACCGCAAAGAGATGCAGCAAGCGGTGTTCCGCCTGTTGGGTATCAACGAAGCGGAACAGGAAGAGAAATTCGGCTTCCTGCTCGACGCCCTGAAATACGGCGCGCCGCCGCACGGTGGCCTGGCCTTCGGCCTGGACCGCCTGGTGATGCTGATGACCGGCGCCCAGTCGATCCGTGAAGTGATTGCCTTCCCGAAAACCCAGAGTGCTGCGGACGTCATGACCCAGGCTCCAGGTGTGGTGGATGCCAAGGCTCTGCGCGAATTGCACATCCGTCTGCGCGAGACGCCGAAGGCTGAGTAAGGCCGCTGCGTGAAAGCGCACTGAGGTTTACGCAGTCTAAAAAGGCGCATCTTCGGATGCGCCTTTGCGTTACAAGGGTTGTATCCCACCTGGGGTGGGGTTGATAAGGTTTCTACAGAATTTCGGAGTTGTGTTATGGCTGGCCATTCCAAGTGGGCGAACATCAAGCACCGCAAAGAGCGTCAGGATGCCAAGAAAGGCAAGATCTTCACCAAGTGGATCCGCGAGCTGACCGTCGCTGCCCGCCAGGGCGGCGGCGACCCAGGTTCCAACCCGCGCCTGCGCCTGGCGCTGGACAAGGCGCTGGGCGCCAACATGAGCCGCGACATCATTGATCGTGCGGTGGCTCGTGGCGCCGGTGCAGCCGATACCGACGACATGGTCGAGCTGACCTACGAAGGCTACGGCCCGGGCGGCGTGGCCGTCATGGTCGAGTGCATGACCGACAACCGCAACCGGACTGCTGCTGCCGTGCGCCATGCGTTCAGCAAGTGCGGCGGCAACCTGGGCACTGATGGCTCGGTGGCCTACCTGTTCGAGCGCAAGGGGCAGATCTCCTTCGCGCCAGGTGTGGACGAAGATGCGTTGATCGAGGCTGCCATGGAGGCGGATGCCGACGACGTGGTGAGCAACGAAGACGGCTCCATCGACGTGTTCACCTCCTTTGCTGGCTTCTATGCCGTGCGTAACGCGCTGGAAGCTGCTGGCTTCAAGGGCACCGACGCGGAAATCGTGATGTTGCCGACCACCAGCGCCGAGCTGGACCTGGACGGCGCGCAGAAAGTGTTGAAGCTGCTGGATATGCTCGAAGACCTCGATGACGTGCAGAACGTGTACTCCAACGCCGACATCCCTGAATCAGTAGCCGAACAGCTCTCTTAAGATCCATGGAAATCCAGTGTAGGCGCTGGCTTGCCTGCGAAAGCATCACCGCGGTGCCACTGACACACCGGGGCGCGCGCAGCGCAGGCAAGCCAGCGCCCACAGGGTTCTATGC
>NZ_JASCPP010000055.1:0-42533 GCF_029959745.1 Pseudomonas sp. PS01298
CCGCGGGGGGCTCGCTAGCCCACCCCCCCCCCCCCCCCCCCGGCGGGCCCCCCCCCCCCCCCGCTCCCACAGTGGGGGGAGGCGTTGTCCATGCCTGCGGTGCACGGCCGGACTATTCCAGCCACACCGCCACACCCCAAGCCTCACACCGACTAAAAATGTGGGAGCGGGCTTGCTCGCGAAGGCTGCCTGCCAGTCACCGAAAACATCACGTGAACCACCGCCCTCGCGCCCCCCTACACTCGCTCTTCAGCGCTCCGCCTGTTGTGCCTGGCCCACCAGCCACTCCATCAGCGCTTCAAGCCCGGCCGACGGGGCTGTCCCCGGCGGGTACACGAGGTAATAGCCCATCCCCGTCGGCACCCTCAGCTCAAACGGTGTCGCCAAGCGACCGGCCTTCAAGTCCTCGCCAATCAACGCGCTGTCGCCAATCGCCACGCCGGAGCCTTGTGACGCGACGGTCATCGCCAGGTCCAGGGTTTCAAAATGATGCCCCTGGGCCAGATTGCTCAGGCGTGTATTCGCAGCCTGCAGCCACAACGCCCAATCGCGCTCATCGCGCGTGGGGTGCAGCAAGACCTGCTGCTGCAGGTCCGAAGGCGTGAGCAATGTGCCGAGCAATCCCGGCGCACACACGGGGGTGAGTTGTTCATCGAACAAATGCCGGGCCTCGGCCGACTGTTCGGCAATGGGCGCGTAGATCACCGCCGCGTCGAAGGCCTCGCGACGAAAGTCGACGGTGTAGGCCACGGTGGTGGTGAGTTCCACCGGCACATCCGGGCGCTCCCGTTGCCACTGCATCAGGCGCGGCAACAGCCAGCGCATCACGCAGGTGGAGGCCTTTAGCTGCAGGGTCTCGCGCCGGCTGCCGATCTGCTCCACCGCCTCTGCGATCAGGCCGAACACCTGCTGCGCGCGCAGCGACCATTCACGCCCTTCCTCGGTCAGGCTCAAGCCGCGGGCCTGGCGCTGGAACAAGGCATAGCCCAGGTGGCTTTCAAGCCCGGCAATCTGCCGGCTCACCGCGCCCTGGGTGATGTGCAGCTGCTCGGCGGCGCGGGTGAAGTTGCAGCACTGGGCCGTGACCCAGAAGGTGTGCAGCGCAGGCAGGGGCGGAAGGCGTTTCATCGGGGCGCAGCCATGACGTGAGGACATGGCTAGTATGACTTTTTATCGATTGTTGCCGCTACAGGCCAGCCGGTCCAATACCGCCTCGAATCAATAACAAGAGCGACATCTATGGCGACCTGCGGCGAAGTATTGGTCAACCTCCTGGAAAGCTACGGCGTGGACCAGGTGTTCGGCATCCCCGGCGTGCATACCGTGGAGCTGTATCGCGGCCTGGCACGGTCCAGCATCCGCCACGTCACCCCGCGCCACGAACAGGGCGCCGGCTTCATGGCCGACGGTTACGCGCGCACCAGCGGCAAGCCGGGCGTGTGTTTCATCATCACCGGCCCGGGCATGACCAATATCACCACGGCCATGGGCCAGGCCTACGCCGACTCGATCCCGATGCTGGTGATTTCCAGCGTGCAATCGCGCAGCCAGTTGGGGGGCGGGCGCGGCAAGTTGCACGAGTTGCCGAACCAGGGCGCGATGATCGCCGGCGTGGCCGCCTTCTCGCACACACTGATGTCGGCGGCGGAGTTGCCCGGCGTCCTGGCGCGCGCGTTTGCGGTGTTCCAGGCCGGTCGGCCACGCCCGGTGCATATCGAGATCCCGCTGGACGTGCTGGTGGAAAACGCCGACGCGTTGCTCGGCAGTGAGCCGGTCAGCGTGGCGCGTGCCGGTGCAGCGCCAGCGGCCGTCAAGCAGATGAGCCAGTTGCTCGCAGCGGCCAAGCGGCCGTTGATCCTCGCCGGCGGTGGCGCGATTGATGCAGCTCCCGAGTTGACGCGTCTGGCCGAGCGGCTCGGCGCGCCAGTGGCCCTGACCATCAACGCCAAAGGCATGCTGCCCGCCGCGCACCCGTTGCTGATCGGCTCGACCCAGACCCTGGTCGCCACCCGCGCGCTGGTCGCCGAGGCCGACGTGGTGCTGGCGATTGGCACCGAGCTGGCTGAAACCGACTACGACGTGACCTTCGCCGGCGGCTTTGAAATTCCCGGTGCGCTGCTGCGCGTCGATATCGATCCGGACCAGACCGTGCGCAACTACCCGCCACAGGTGGCGCTGGTGGCCGACGCGCAGATCGCCGCCGAAGCCTTGCTGGCCGAACTGAGCCACCAGCCGTTACCCCACCGCGATCCACAGTGGGGGGCTGAACGCGTCGCCCGCCTGTGGGCAGACCTTGCGCCCACCTGGGACGCCGCCACCCGCGCGCAGACCCTGTTCCTCAACACCGTGCTGGAGGCCCTGCCCGGCGCCGTGCTGGTGGGCGACTCCACCCAGCCGGTGTACAGCGGCAACCTGACCCTGAACCTCGACCACCCACGCCGCTGGTTCAATTCCTCCACCGGCTACGGCACCCTCGGCTACGCCCTCCCCGCTGCGATCGGCGCCTGGCTCGGGCGTGGCGACGGGCAGCCGGTGGTGTGCCTGATCGGCGACGGCGGGTTGCAATTCACCCTGCCGGAACTGGCCAGTGCGGTCGAGGCGCGTACGCCCATCATCGTGCTGCTGTGGAATAACCAGGGCTACGAAGAGATCAAGAAATACATGCTCAACCGCGCCATCGAGCCCGTCGGTGTGGACATCTACACCCCGGACTTCATCGGCGTGGCCAAGGCGCTCGGCAGCGCGGCCGAAAGCGTGCACAGCCCCGACCTTTTACGCCGCGCCTTGCGCGTCGCCGCTGACCGCCAGGGGCCGACGCTGATTGAAATCGACCAGGGTCTTTGGATGAAGGAGGTAGCGCTATGAGCGCAGTCGTGAACGGTGTGTATATCAACGGTGCGTGGCGAGCTGGCGAGACGGTGCTGGAGGTGATCAACCCGGCCACCGAAGCCACCCTGGCGCAGGTCAGCGTTGGCGATGCGAATGCCGTGACCGAGGCGGTCGATGCGGCCAGCGCGGCCTTTATCGACTGGTCGAAAAGCACCGGCCGTGATCGCGGCGCGCTGCTGCGCAAGGTTGCCCAAGGGGTGAGCGAGCAGCGCGAACAACTGATGCACGTGCAGTCGAGCAACAACGGCAAGCCGCTGTTTGAAGCGGGCATCGATGTGGATGACGTGATCGCCACCTTCGAGTATTACGCCGGTGTCTGCGACGCCATGGACGCCAGCCAGGACACCTCGGTGGCGCTGCCCAGCGAAGATTTCAGCGCCCGCCTGCGCCGCGAACCGTGCGGCGTGGTGGGGCTGATCGTACCGTGGAATTTCCCCATGGTGACCACCGCCTGGAAACTCGCCCCGGCCCTCGCCGCCGGTTGCTGCGTGGTGCTCAAGCCCTCGGAAGTCACGCCGCTGGCGGAGCTGCAATTGGCGCGCATCATTGCCGAGGCCGGTTTTCCGGCGGGCGTCTTCAACCTGGTCTGCGGCACCGGGCTGGCGGTGGGCGCTCCGCTGGCGGCGGACCGTCGCGTGGCGAAGATCTCCTTCACCGGCAGCAACGCCGTCGGGGTGCAGGTGATGCAACGCGCCGCCGAAACCATCAAGGGCGTGAGCCTGGAATTGGGCGGTAAATCATCGCTGCTGGTGCTCGCCGATGCCGACCTCGACCTGGCGGTGGAGCTGGCGTGTGGCGGTGGATTTTTCAACGCTGGGCAGATGTGTTCGGCCACCAGCCGGGTGCTGGTGGCGGACAGCCTGGCGGATGAATTCCTGCAGCGCTTGCAGGCACGGGCGGAGGCGATCCGCGTGGCGGACCCGTTTGCCGAAGACGTGGAAATGGGCGCGCTGATCAACCGCACGCAGTACCAGCGGGTGCTGGGGCATATCCAGCGAGGCATTGAGCAGGGGGCGCGCTTGCTGTGTGGTGGCGGGCGTCCGGCGGACCTGCCCAAGGGCTTTTTCATCCGCCCCACGGTGTTCACCGACGTGCCGCTGGACAGCGCCTTGTGGAACGAAGAAATCTTCGGCCCGGTGCTGTGCGTACGCCGCTTTGCCAGCGAGGACGAAGCCATCGCGCTGGCCAACGCGAGTGACTTCGGCCTGGTCGCGAGCGTGGTCAGCCGCGATGCAGAAACGGCTGAGCGCGTGGCCAATGGGTTGCAGGCAGGCATGGTGTGGATCAACGCCCCGCAAGTGATCTTCCCGCAGACGGCGTGGGGCGGTTACAAGCAGAGCAGCATTGGCCGCGAGCTGGGGCCGTGGGGGCTGGCGGCGTTTCAGGAGATCAAGCACGTGATTAGATCGATCTGATACCGCGCCCCCTGCAGGCGCTGGCTTGCCGGCGATAGCACTCTTTCAGTTGCAGCAGGCTTGACTGATAGACCGCCATCGCCGGCCAGCCAGCTCCGCACTTTGCCCGTGGTGCTGCAGTCATCTGGATTTTTTAGATAAGCCTAACGACTTTCTCATTTGCCCCCCTCCCCCGGTACATGGCCTGATTCGCCCTTGTTCATTCAAGGCCTGCCCATGGAAAACGTACACGCAAAACCCACCACCGCCGTCTTGCTGATGATCAGCGTGGTACTGGTCGCTTTGAACCTGCGCCCGTCGATGGCCGCCGTTGGCCCGTTGCTGTCATCGATTCGCGGTGACGTGCCGTTGAGTTTCAGCAGTGCGGCGTTGCTGACCATGTTGCCGGTCATGGCCATGGGCCTGGCGATGTTCTTTGGCATGGGCCTGGCCAAGCGGGTGGGCGAGCACCGCAGCATTGTGCTGTCGCTGCTGGTGATTGGCCTGGCGACGCTGTCGCGATTGTGGCTGGATTCGGCCTTGGAGTTGATCGTCAGTGCGGTTGCCGCCGGTGTCGGCATTGCGCTGATCCAGGCAGTGATGCCGGCGCTGATCAAGTCGCGCTTCAGCGATAACGTTTCACTGTTCATGGGACTGTATGTGACCGCCATCATGGGCGGCGCGGCGCTGGCGGCTGCGTTCGCGCCGTTCGTGCAGGTGCAGACCGGCAGCTGGCGCATCGGCCTGGCGATCTGGGCCGCACTGGCCCTGTTCGCCCTGGTGTTCTGGTATGCCCAGCGCGCGGCAGTGCCGCCGATGCCCCAGGCCGGCACGGGCGCGCAGGAATCATTTTTCGGCAATCGGCGCGCCTGGCTGCTGGCGATCTTTTTCGGCCTCGGCACCGCGTCCTACACCTGCGTGCTGGCGTGGCTGGCGCCGTACTACGTGGAGCTGGGCTGGAGCGAACAGAACGCCGGGTTGCTGCTGGGGTTCCTGACCGCCATGGAAGTGGTATCCGGGCTGGTCACCCCGGCCATCGCCAACCGTCGCCAGGATAAACGCGGCGTGGTCGCGGTGCTGCTGGTGCTGATCATCCTGGGGTTCTGCGGCCTGATCCTCAGCCCTCATCATTTGAGCCTGCTGTGGCCATGCCTGCTGGGCCTGGGCATCGGCGGCCTGTTTCCGATGAGCCTGATCCTCTCGCTCGACCACCTGGACAACCCGCGCCGTGCCGGTGGCCTCACCGCCTTTGTGCAAGGCATCGGCTACCTGATCGCAGGCCTGTCGCCACTGATTGCCGGGATGATCCGCGACCAACTCGGCAGCTTTGAATGGGCCTGGTGGTCGCTCACCGCGGTGATCGTGGTGATGCTGGTGATCGTCACGCGCTTCAACCCACGACATTACGCGCGGCATATCCGCTGAGGTCGTATTGCCAAAAGTATTTGTCCCACTCCAAACATAGAAACGCCCTACAGCACTTTCTATTGGCACGTCCGTTCCGTTAAGCTTTTGCACGGTTTTGTACTGACTTCGGTGCACCGGGCTTACGGACGGAATGGATGCTAAACAGTAACTTGCTCAGAAAGCTCGATATGCAGGACTTGATGGTGTTCATCGCCGTCTACGACCAGAGCAGCGTTACCGAGGTGTCAGAAACGCTGTTCGTCAGCCAGTCCACTGTCAGCTACAGCCTGAAGAAATTGCGCACCAGCTTCGAAGATGAGCTTTTTATCAACACGCGGGCGGGTATGCGTCCTACGTACAAGGCCAGCACCATGTACGGCCATGTGCAGAAAATCCTCGAAAGCATCAACCTGTGCCACGCCGGTGGCCAGGCGTTCGACCCCACCCAGAAGGCCGTGACTTTCAACGTCTGCGCGCCGGAATACTTCGAACAGCTGATCCTGCCGCGCCTGCTGAAGAACTTCGACCGCGCCGACCTGCCGGTGATCGTCAATGTGCAGAAGCTGGAAACCGATATTCCCGCCGACGACCTGCGCGAAGGCCGCCTCGATCTGGTGGTCTGCTTCGGCCCGCACTTTCACCGCGCCCACAAGGATTTCAAGACCCAGATGCTGCTGGAGGACGACCTGGTGTGCGTCTTCGACAAACGCGCGACGCCCCGCGAGCCGGCCCTCAGCCTGCAATCCTTCACGGCACGGCGCCACGTGTTCCCGACGCCGTGGACCTCCGACACCAACATGATCGATGGCTGGCTTTCGCGCCAGGCCCACAAGCGCCAAGTGGTCGCGCGGGCCAACAGCTACAGCGCCGCCCTGAAGATGATTGCCGGCACCGACTTCGTCGTCACCCTGCCGCGTCGCGTGCAGAAGCTGCTGGCACCGGCCACGCTGTATGGGCATTGCGAAGCGCCCAACGGCTTGCCGGGCTTCACCCTGGACATGCAGTGGAATGAAAGCAGTCAACAGGACAGCGCCAATACCTGGTTTCGGGAACAGGTGGTTAAGGTCTGCGCCGATCAGGGCTTGTTATAGCGGCTGCTGGGAAGGTCAGCCGATCGCGGCCTTGCTGTAGGAATCGCGATCCATGTCGACCAACTGCACACTCAGTTGCACCTGCAGCCCTTCTGGCCAGTCGCCCAGATCCTGCAACGCCGCCAACAGGCTCTGCGACAACTGCTGCTTGACCTGCGGTGAGCGCCCACTGAGCAACGACAGCTTCACCGCGATGAAACCGCGCGGGCCGAGGGAGGTGCCGACCTGGAAACTCTCGACCTTCACCGCGCGGCTCTTGATATCGAACTCGGAAGCGAACTGCCCGGACACCATCAGCACATTGTTCAGCCGCAGCAAGGTTTTCTCGACGGCCAGGCCTGTGAGGTTGGCGGTGTATTCCAGGTGCAGGTGCGGCATGGGTTTCTCCAAGTTTGTTGTAGGAAGATTCGTAGATATAGCACGGGGCGCAACGCCCCAGGCATGAAAGCTGTGTCAGTCAGGTTTTACCCGCCAACCCTCGATCACTCATGAAGGCCTCCAGCCGTGAACGCACCCAGCGCTCGGCCGGGTCAGTGTCGACGTGGCTGAGCCAGACCATGGACAAATCCAGGGTCGGCGTCTGGAACGGAAACGGCTCGCAGAACAGCTTGCCCGATACCGCCATGGCTTCGGCGGTGTAGTCCGGCAGGCTGGCGATCAAGTCGGTGCCGGCAAGCAACGCCGGCAGCGCACTGTATTGCGGCACCGACAGCACCACATGGCGCTTGCGGCCGATTTCGGCCAGCCACTCATCGGCAAACCCGGACACGTTGGCGGTGTGCGACACCAGCACGTGGGGGCGTGAGCAATATTCATCGAGGGTCAGCGGCGTATCGCTGGCGTCCGCCCTGAGGATGCGCGGATGAATGTGGCGCAGCAGCTTGCGCTTGGCGTTCGCCGGCAGGCCACGGGTCTGGGTGATGCCGACGGTGATATCACCCGAGGCCAGCAGGTCGGGGATCCGCCAATAGTCCACGTGCTGCACCACGAACACCACCTGCGGCGCTTCCTGGCGCAGGGCCCGCAACAGCGGCGGCAACAGGCCGAACTCGACATCGTCGGACAGGCCGATGCGAAAGGTCATGGTGCTGATGGACGGGTCGAAATCGTGGGTCAGGCTCAGTGCCGACGACAGGGAATCCAGGGCCGGCGACAGGTGCTGGATGATTTCCTCGGCCCGCGCGGTGGGCTCCATGCGGTGGCCGACGCGAATGAACAGCGGGTCGTTGAACAAGGTGCGCAAGCGGTTGAGTGCCGAACTGATGGTCGGCTGGCCGAGAAACAGCTTCTCGGCGACCCGGGTCACGTTGCGCTCGAGCATCAAAGCTTCGAACACCACCATCAGGTTGATGTCGGCCTTGCGTAATTCATTGCGATTCATCGGCGCCTGCCCCTTCCCCAAGACAAGCCGCAGTTTAGAAAGCCCGGGGGGCTGCGTCTATGTGCGCACTGTTCATCGTAAGCCTTTGCGACTATAAATCAGCTCTTCAGGGTCGCTGGAGCATCTTCCGTGCTGGTCATTCTCGCCCTGGCCATTGTCGTGGCCGGGTTCTGTCTCTGGGCTATCCGGTTGATTGCCCACCCCACCGCCCGCACTTTGTTGCGGGTATTTGTTGGCCTGTGCCTGGCGGCAGTGGTGGCGTTTATGGTGCTGGCGTCGGGGTTTCCTATTTCGTTGCTGGTTTCATGACCCCTGTCCCTGACGCGAGCGCCGCGCTGCCAGCGCGGCGAACACCCGCACATTTGCACCGCGTTTAACCTGATATCAAGGCTTCAGCGGACGCTCCTGGTCGCGCTCGGACAGTTCTGTCCCATCATCGGGATGCTTCCAGGTCTGCGGTTTTTCTTCTTCCCGCCGCCGGGGTTGCTCACGCTCCGGCTCATCGCGGCGCTTGTGTTCGTCAGCCATTGCCACCTCCATCGATAAGAATTGGTCACACCTTCAAGCATAGAGCAGGGCTGGAATTTCGACGGACACCCGGATTGATAGCCAATGCACATCAATCTATCCAAATTTGTCACTTATCATTTCTAAATGTGTCAGCCACTATTCTAGGTCTTAAGCGAAACAAGCACTTTAAAAAGAACGCTGGAGACACAAAACCATGACTAGCCCTACCCGGCCCGACTCTGCCCGTTCGAAAGTTGGTGCGGTATTCCGCGTTACTTCGGGCAACTTCCTCGAACAGTTCGACTTCTTTCTGTTCGGTTTCTACGCCACCTATATCGCTGCCGCGTTCTTCCCCGCCGCTAATGAGTTTGCGTCATTAATGATGACCTTCGCCGTATTCGGCGCAGGCTTCCTGATGCGTCCGTTGGGCGCGATCATCCTGGGTGCCTATATCGATGACGTCGGTCGCCGCAAAGGGCTGATCGTGACCCTGTCGATCATGGCCAGCGGCACGTTGCTGATCGTGCTGGTACCGGGTTACCACACCATTGGCCTGTGGGCGCCGTTGCTGGTGCTGCTCGGCCGTCTGCTGCAAGGCTTCTCGGCAGGCGCGGAACTGGGCGGCGTGTCCGTCTACCTGTCCGAAATGGCCACCCCAGGCCGCAAAGGCTTCTACACCAGCTGGCAGTCGGGCAGCCAACAGATCTCCATCGTGATCGCCGCCGCGCTCGGGTATGGCCTGAACGTGTGGATGGAGCCTTCGGTGGTAGCCGATTGGGGCTGGCGCATTCCGTTTGCCATCGGTTGCGTGATCATTCCGTTCATCTTCCTGCTGCGTCGCAACCTGCAAGAGACCGAAGAATTCGCCAACCGCAAACATCGCCCGAGCATGCGTGAAGTGCTGGCGACCCTGGTGAAGAACTGGACCGTGGTCATCGGCGGCATGCTGATGGTCGCCATGACCACCACCGCGTTCTACCTGATCACCGTCTACGCGCCGACCTTCGGCAAGACCGTGCTGCAACTGAGCACCTCGGATGCGCTGCTGGTGACCCTGCTGGTGGCGGTGTCGAACTTTGTCTGGCTGCCGATCGGTGGCACCTTGAGTGACCGCTTCGGCCGCAAACCGGTGCTGATCGCCATGACGGTACTGACCGTTCTCACGGCTTATCCGGCGCTGTCCTACGTGGTGAATGCACCGAGCTTCGCCCACATGCTCGAAACCCTGCTGTGGTTCTCGTTCCTCTACGGCATGTACAACGGCGCGATGATCCCGGCGCTCACCGAAATCATGCCGGTGGAAGTGCGCGTGGCAGGCTTCTCGCTGGCCTATAGCCTGGCGACTGCGATCTTCGGTGGTTTCACCCCGGCGATCTCCACCTGGTTCATCCACATCACCGAAGACAAGGCCTCGCCGGCCTACTGGATGATGTTTGCCGCCCTGTGCGCCCTGTGCTCGACCCTGGCGCTGTACCGTCGCGCCAACACTCGCGGGCAGGTGATGCAGGGGGCGGCATGATGAAGCCGCTGCTCACGGCCCTGACGGCCCTGGCCCTCGGCGCGCTGGCGCTGACGGCACAGGCCGAGGAACTCAAGGTGATGACGTCCGGCGGTTTTACCGCCGCCTACAAATTGCTCGGCCCGCAGTACGCCAAGCAAAGCGGTGACAGCCTGGATACCATCCTCGGCCCGTCGATGGGCAAGGCGCCGGAAGCGATTCCCAACCGCCTGGCCCGTGGCGAACACGCCGACGTGGTGATCATGGTCGGCTACGCCCTCGACGACCTGATCAAGCAGGGCAAGGTCGATCCGGCCTCCCGTGTCGAATTGGCTGACTCGCGCATCGGCCTGGTGGTGAAGGACGGCGCGCCCAAGCCTGCGATCGGCACCGACGCCGAACTCAAGGCGGTGCTGCTCAAGGCCAAGTCCGTGGCGTATTCGGACAGCGCCAGCGGTGTGTATGTCGAGAAGGAGTTGTTCAAGAAACTCGGCATGCCGGCCAAAGGCACGATGGTCGAACGCATTCCGGTGGCCGAGAAGGTCGCCAAGGGTGACTACGAGGTGGGCTTGCAACAGGTCGCGGAATTGTTGCCGGTACCAGGTGTGACCTACGTCGGCAAGATCCCGGAAGACGTGCAATCGGTGACGCGTTTTGCCGCGGGCATTCCGGTCAACGCCGAACACCCGACGCAGGCCAAGGCGCTGCTGCGCTACCTGGCGTCGCCCGAAGCCCAACCGGTGGTGCAATCGACCGGGCTGGACTCGGTATCACACTGACCGAAACGGTGTCTCGCGCACCAACCGCTCCAACTCCAGCGCCGCCGGTGGCAACGTCCGCCCGCGGCGCTTGATCAAGCCCACATTGCGCATCACCTGCGGCTCCACCAACGGCACGCTCAGCAGGATCGGGTGATCGCTCGCCGGCATCGCAATCGATGGCACCATCGCCACGCCCAACCCCGCCTCCACCAGCCCGATCATCGTGGTCACGTGGTGCGTCTCGCAGATACTCGGTTTTTTCACCCGCACCCCGCGCAGGGCCTGGTCCAGCAGGAAGCGGTTGCCCGAGGTCTTGTCCACGGTGATGTAGTCGTGCTCGTAGGCTTCGGCCCAGGTCACGCTGTCGCGCCCGGCCAGCGGGTGGTCACGCCGACAGGCCAGCACATAGCGCTCCTGCAGCAGCAACTCGAACTCCACCTCATCGGCCAGGCTGCCGCTGAAACTCACGCCGAAATCCGCCTCGCCGCTTTCCACCGCGTTGCACACCTCACCGGCGCTGGCGTCGAGCACCCGCAGGCGAATCTTCGGATAGAGCTTGTGGAATTCGGAGATCACGTGGGGCATGAAGTAGTACGCGGTGGACGGCACGCAGGCGATGGTCACGTTGCCCATGCGCGTGGAGGCGACGTTGCTGATGCCCATCAGGGCGACGTCAAGGTCGTCGAGCATGCGTTCGACCTGCGGCAGGAACGCGCGGCCGACCATGGTCAGGCTGACCCGCCGCGTGGTGCGTTCGAACAGCTTCACATCCAGCGCGGACTCAAGCTTCTCGATACGGCGACTGAGCGCCGGCTGCGAGATACGGATAGCTTCGGCGGCGCCGCGAAAACTGCCCTTGTCTACCACGGCGCGGAAGGCTTGGAGGTCGTTGAGGTCGAAGTTGATGTCCCCGGGTGGCGGCCTGTTGAGGCGGGGTGGGGGGCATTATCGTCCTAGAGACGATGGGGCGCCATGATTGTGAAGGGCAAGCGTGTTGGGGTGAGCAGGCTTGCCACGATCAAAAAGTCCACCTGCCCCATGCGGTTGATTTGCCAGAGAACGCCGCGTCACCGCATAGATTTTTTCGAGCCTGCAGAGACCTTTCCCCTGTCAACCCCAAAACCCGCTGGAGCGCCCAATCCATAGGGCCTCTACGAATTGAACGAAAACACTCGAAACAATTCAAAACAGTCCGTTTTAGTATAAATTGCATGCCATTCACCCAGGCATTCAAGGAGATTCCCCGTGGCAACTTTGCAAGCTCACACCATTCAGGCGCTCCACACCCATCGCCCTACCCTGCTGACCGAGTGGGTTGCCAGCCTTGAAGCTTCGGGGGCCACGCGCAACGTCAAGGGTGAGGACGCCAAGCAACAGGCCAACGACTTCCTCAACCTGCTGATCGCGGCATTGCAGCAAGGCGGTTCCCAGCAGGTCGGCCAGGAAAACTGGGCCGAGACCCGCGTGTTCCTGGAAAAGCTCTCCCACAGCCGTGCCCTGGTCGGCCAGGACTCGCAGCAGACCGCCAGCTTTATCTTCGCCCTCAAGGGCCCGTTGTTCGCCTTGCTGCAGCGTGAATACGCCGAGCAACCGACGCAACTCGCCGAACAGCTGTGGGAAATCTCCGAGTTGCTCGACGCACTGGGCATGCACACTATCCGTACGTTCCAGAAATCCCGTGAGTCGGTGATCAAGCGCCAGCAGGAAGAATTACTCGAACTCTCCACCCCGGTGGTCAAGCTGTGGGACGGCGTACTGGCCCTGCCGATGATCGGCACCCTGGATTCGCAACGCACCCAGGTGGTCATGGAGTCGCTGTTGCAGCGCATCGTCGACACCGGCTCGGAAATTGCCATTATCGACATCACTGGCGTGCCGACCGTGGACACCCTGGTGGCCCAGCACCTGCTCAAAACCGTGACCGCCATCCGCCTGATGGGTGCCGATTGCATCATCAGCGGCGTGCGTCCGCAAATCGCCCAGACCATCGTGCACCTGGGCCTCGATCTACAGGGCGTGGTCACCAAGGCCAACCTGGCCGATGCGCTGGCGCTGGCCCTGAAGCGCCTGGGCGTCACCATCAGCAAGGCTGTTTAAGTATGGAACGCATCCCTATTTTGCAGATGGGCGAATTCCTGCTGGTGACCATCCAGGTCGACATGCATGACCAACTCGCACTGACGTTGCAGGACGACCTGTCCGAACGCATCAGCCGCACCTCGGCGCGTGGCGTGTTGATCGATATCTCGGCACTCGACATGGTCGACTCGTTCATCGGTCGCATGATCGGCACCATTTCCGGCCTGTCGCGCATCATGGATGCCCAGACCGTATTGGTCGGCATGCAGCCGGCCGTGGCCATCACCCTGGTGGAACTGGGCATGACCCTGCCGGGCGTGGCGACCGCGTTGAACGTCGAGCGCGGCATGAATCTGCTGCGTGACCGGGTAGACCACTCATGACCCAGGCCAGCAGCGGCACCCACCCGGTGCTCATCGAACAGGACGTGGTGCTGGCCCGACAATTGGTGCGCAAGCTGGCCCAGGAATGCGGCATGCGCTTGATCGACCTGACCAAACTGGTCACCGCCGTCAGCGAGTTGGCGCGCAACACCGTGGTCTACGGCGGCGGCGGTCATATGGATTGGGCCGTGGTCGAGAAAGACCACCGCCCCGGCCTGCGCCTGACCTTTCGCGATGAAGGCCCCGGCATCCCCGACCTCAAGCTCGCGATGACCGACGGCTGGACCTCCGGCAGCGGCCTGGGCCTGGGCTTGACCGGCGCCAAGCGCCTGGTCGACGAGTTCGAACTGGACACCGCACCCGGCAAGGGTACCCGCGTGACGATCACCCGATGGACGTGAACATTCCCAGCGCCCTGACCCAGGTGCTGTTGATCGAAGACGTCAGCCAGGTCGGCTACGCACGGCGTACCGCGCAACAATTCGCCGAGCAGTTGGGCTTTGACGAAACCGATGCCGGTCGCGTCGCGCTGGTGGCTACCGAGCTGGCCAGCAATATCCTCAAGCATGCCGCACATGGCGAGTTGCATCTGCGCGCCACCGGCAACCAGGGCGTGGAGCTGATCGCCGTGGACCGCGGCCAGGGTTTCGACCTGGACAGCTGCCTGGTGGATGGGTTTTCCACCGGCGGCACCCAGGGCATCGGCATGGGCGCGATCTCCCGCGTGGCCCAGGTCTTCGATGTGTACGCCGACCAACGCGGCACGGCGATGCTGGCGCGGTTGTACCCACGGGCGGCCGGCGCGAAGGACATTCGCTACGGCGTCAGCCAGCATTCCCTGCACCACGACCCGGCCTGCGGCGATGCCTGGCACCTGGCAATCCAACCGGGCCGCTTCAGCGTGATGGTGGCCGACGGCCTGGGTCATGGCAGCGAGGCCGAACGGGCCGCGCGCGCCGGTGAGGAAGTGTTCGCCCATGACGCGTTCCTCGACGCCGGCGTGTTGTTCAACGACCTGCATATCGGCATGACCGGCACCCGCGGCGGCGCCGTGGCGGTCGCGCAATACGACGCCACGGCCGACAGCCTGCGCTTTACCGGAGTGGGCAATATCGGCGCCAGCCTGATCGGTCCCGGCAAGTCGCGCGGGCTGGCGTCTCATCCGGGCATTGTCGGCGTGCAGTTTCGCAAGGCGCAGCCCTTCGACTACGCTGAGGTCAGCGGCCAGTTGCTGATTCTCTACAGCGACGGCCTGCAGTCACGCTGGAACCTTGCCGACTACCCTGGGCTTTCTCACCGCCACCCCGCCCTGATTGCCGCCATTTTGCACCGTGATTTCTGTCGCGGACGGGATGACGTCACCGTCTTCGTGATTGCCCTGGAGGCCATCGATGGCTGAAGCCACTGTTTCCCTCGCCGATGAAGTGCTGCGCCTGCGCCAGGAAGCGGAGGCGTTGCGCGCGGAGTTGGACGAGACCAACCAGGGTGTCCTGGCGCTGTATGCCGAGCTGGACATGCAGGCTGATCAACTGCGCCAGGCCTCGGACCTGAAAAGCCGCTTCCTGTCGTACATGAGCCATGAATTCCGCACGCCGCTGGGCTCGATCCTGAGCATCACCAGCCTGCTGGCCGATGAACTCGATGGCCCGCTGAGTTCGGAGCAACACACCCAGGTGGGGTTTATCCGCAGTTCGGCGCGCGAACTGCGCGAAATGGTCGACGACTTGCTCGACCTGGCCAAGATCGAGGCGGGCCGTATCACTATCTCGCCGGCCTGGTTCGATATGTTCGACCTGTTCTCGGCCTTGCGCGGCATGTTCCGGCCGATTGTCGACGCGTCATCGGTGGACCTGATCTTCGAAGAACCCGTCGGCTTGCCCAAGCTCTACACCGATGACAAGAAGCTTGCGCAGATCCTGCGCAACTTCATTTCCAATGCCCTCAAATTCACCGTGCAAGGCGAGGTCCGCGTGTCGGCGCAACGGGTCGGCGAGGCAGAAATCCGCTTTGCCGTACAGGACACCGGCCTGGGCATTCCCGCCCAACTGCACAGCAACCTGTTCGAAGATTTTTCGCAGATCGACTCGCCACTGCAAAAACGCCTGCGCGGCACCGGGCTGGGCCTGTCGCTGTGCAAGCGTTTTGCCGAGCTGCTTGGCGGCCGGGTCGGCGTGGAAAGTACTCCCGGCGTGGGCTCGATGTTCTTTGTGATCATTCCTCTCTCTATTGCTGGCGGCCCTGTCGATGAATCGTGACATTCAACTGCTGATCGTCGACGACAATGCCGCCACCCGCTACGCCCTGCGGCGGCGCCTGGAAAGCCACGACTATCACGTGCTCGAAGCCGGCACCGGCCAGGAGGGGCTGGACCTGATCGCCCGCGAAAAGATCGACGGGCTGATCCTCGACGTCAACCTGCCGGACATGAGCGGCTTCGACATCGTGCGGGTGTTGCGCGCCGACCCGGTCACCGCCTTGCTGCCCGTGGTGCATGTGTCGGCGGCTTCCATCGAGACCGGCGACATCATCACCGGCCTGGATGCCGGCGCCGATGCCTACCTGATCCATCCGGTCGACCCTGATGTGCTGCTCGCGACCCTGCGCACCCTGCTGCGCGTACGTGACACCGAATACGCGTTGCGCGAGAGCGAGGCGCGGTTTCGCGAGATCTTTTTCAATATCAGCGCACCGATTGCGGTGATGGACGCACAGCTCAAGGTGCACGAATGCAACCACGCGTTCGCCCAATTGATTCACGACAACCTCAACCCGGACGCCCTGCTCGAGTGCTTCGCCGCCGACCAGCTCACGGTACTCCAGGAGCTGTGCCAGCGCCTGGCCGCCGGTGAGCGCTGGAAAGGCACGCTGCAGATGAAGGTCGACGGCCAGTTGCGCGAAACCGAGTGGCAGATTTCACCCTATCGCCGCGCCGAATTGAGCCTGGTGTTTGTCGAGGACGTGACCGAACACCGCCACCGCGAACGTCATCAACAGGCCGAACTGGCCAACGCCACCACCCAGCTGGCGCGCACCGAGGCGCAGCTGTTGCAGGCGCAGAAAATGGATGCGCTGGGCAAGCTCACCGGTGGCATCGCGCATGACTTCAACAACCTGCTGACCGGGATCATCACCAGCCTGGAGCTGATCAAGAAACGCATCGACAGCCAGCGCACCGACAAGGTCATGGGTTACGCCGATGCGGCCTTGAGTTCGGCGCTGAGTGCCGCCGGCCTGACCAACCGCCTGCTCGCCTTCGCCCGCCAGCAGCCGCTGGACACGCGGCCGATCGACATCAATGCACATATCCGCTCGCTGGAAGAACTGCTGGTGCGCACCATCGGCGAACATATCGCGCTGAAGCTCGAACTGACCAACAACCCCGCCGTGGCAATGGTCGACCCGATCCAGCTGGAAAGCGCCGTGCTCAACCTGGTGATCAACGCCCGCGATGCGCTGCCCAAAGGCGGCAATATCTGGGTGACCACCTACCCGGCCTATTCCAACGGCAACCTGAAACTGGAAAACGGCCCCTATATCGCCCTGTCGGTACGCGACAACGGCGTGGGTATCGAGCACAGCGTCATCGACAAGGTCTTCGACCCGTTCTTCACCACCAAGCCCCTGGGCCAGGGTACCGGGCTGGGCCTGTCGACCATTTATGGCTTCGCGCGCCAGTCCGGCGGCGACGCACAGATCCGCAGCGTGACCCGCCAGGGCACCGAAGTGACCATCATGCTGCCCGCCGCCAGCGGTCCCGCCAGCACGGCGACCAGGCCGGTTGCAGCCCCCGGCCAGAGCAGCGGCGAACACGTGTTGATCGTCGAGGATATGCCCTCGGTGCGCAGCTTTGTCGCCGAGGTGCTGGTCGATGCCGGCTACCGCTGCAGCCTGGCCGCCGATGGCGACGAAGCCGTCACCAGCCTGCGCAACGACCCGAGCATCGACCTGCTGCTGACCGATGTCGGGCTGCCCTACATGAACGGGCGCGAGCTGGCCGACATCGCACGCGAAATGCACCCCGCGCTGCCGATTCTGTTCATGACCGGCTACGCCGAGAACGCGGCAAATCGCCAGAGCTTCCTCGGTGAAGGCATGGACCTGATCTCCAAGCCGTTTCATATCGACGAGTTGCTGGAGAAGATCCGCCGTGGCCTGGATGGCGCGGCAGGCGCCGGATAAAGGGGACATCGCGCAATTGCCGGGTGATGTTCGGCGGCATGCTTGGTAACGTGGTCGACCTTTCGATCCGTCGGCGCCAAGCAATGATCCGAATCCTGAAAACCGCACTGTGCACACTCGTCCTGGTGTGCACCGCCGCCCTGGGCTTTTTTGCCTGGCAGACTTACTACCCGGTCAGCGCCATCGGCCAGTGGCATTACCAGGTCCTGCACACGGACGTGGCCAAGGCCGCCTCGCTGATGCCCCTGGACGACGGCTCGCTGATGGTCAGCCAGGAACTCGACGACGGCAAGGGCAGCATCGTGCGCATCCACCCCGACGGCAGCCGCGAAGTCGTAGTGGGCAACCTGTCCAAGCCCGACGGCATGTTCGCCACGCGCGGCGGCTGGGTGTTCAGCCAGGAAGCCCTCGATTCGCCCGTCAGTTTCCTCAAGGACGGCCACGTCACCGAACTGTTCAGGGGCCAGAACGTGCAAGGCCTGTGGGACGACGGCGACTACCTGTATGCCATGGAAGACCGGCGCGACGAGGGCCGTGTGCTGCGTTATCGCTGGAGTGACCAGAGCCTGAGCGTCGTACGCACGGGCATGGACGAAGGCGAATCGATCATCCGCTGCAGCGACGGGCGCATGCTCTACACCAAAAAGAAGGAAGGCATGGTGCGCGAGCTGACCGAGGACGGCAGCGACCCGATGGTCGTGGACGGGCTGAACCAGCCGACGTTCCTGATGTGTGATGCGCGGGGCCTGTGGATCAACGAGGACGCCACCCACCGCGCGCGTTTGCTGCTGATCGACAAGCAGGGGCACCGGCAGACGATCCTATCATTCCTGAAAGCGCCGCAGTCGATTGTGCCGACGACTCGAGGCACTTACCTGTTGGCCGAAGGTGGGCGTGACCGGGTACTGGAATTGACGCCGCCCATGACGCATGTTGCGGTGGGCGACGACGGCGCTTCGACGCGTTGATTGTGATCGGGAAGTTGCTATCCCGGCAGAGCGCCTGGCCAAACCGTTCAAGCTCCCGGTGACCGCCCCCTCATGACAAGCCACGTGACGATCACAACGCGAGATCGTCACGCAGGTGCCACGTCACTCCTGCCTTACTTCACCCAAGCCTGTGGCCCATCGAAAAACGCCTGCGCATTCGCGTCCAGCGTTTCCAGGTGATAGCCGCCCTCCTGCACGATCACACACGGCAGGCCCAGCCCGCGAATGCATTCGCCCAACCGCGCGAAGCCTTCGCGCGTCACCGCGACTTTGCTCTGCGGGTCCAACTCGTAGATATCGAAGCCCAGCGACAGCACCAGCACATCGGCCGAAAAGTCCTTCAGCACCTTCAGCGCCACTTCAAGCTTGTCGAAGAACACGGCCTCACTGGCGCCATGAGGCATCGGCAGGTTGAGGTTGAAACCTTCACCCGCCGCGCTGCCACGCTCTTCGGCGAAGCCGGCGACACCGGGGTAGAAGTTGGTCGGGTCGCCGTGGATCGACACGTAGAGCACGTCGTCGCGCGTGTAGAAAATCTCCTGGATGCCCTGGCCGTGGTGCATGTCGGTGTCGAGCACGGCAACACGCTGGAAGCCGCCGCGCAACACTTGCGCGGCCACGGCGGCGTTGTTGATGTAGCAGAACCCGCCTGCCGCCTCGAAACGCGCGTGATGCCCCGGTGGCCGGCATAAGGCGTAGGCAGCCGGGGCGCCGTCGAGAATGTCCCGGGCGGCGGCAACCGCGCTTTGCGCCGACCAGTAGGCCGAGCGCCAGGTGAGTTCGCCCACCGGGCAGCTGCCGTCGGCGAGGTAGCGCGCGGCCTGGGCAAGGATGCCGCGCAGGGCGTTGGGCTCGCGCACGAAGATGTTGGACATGACTTCGTCGCCCCAGTCTTCGGGGATTTCTTTCCAGCGCTGATGGGCTTCCTGCAGGAACGTCAGGTAAGGCGCACCGTGCACCGCAAGCAGCGGCTCAAGGCCGTGGTCGGCCGGCTGCTGGATGTCGAACCCAAGGGTCTGCGCGGCCTGCAGCAGGTTGCGCGCGCGCTCGGGGACCTCCTGCGGCGTGCGCATCTGGCCACGGGAGTAATAGCTGCGTGGATGGTGCAGCAGTTGTTCGGGGTGGAAAAAAGTACGCATGGCAATCTCCTCAATACACAGGGTTGCGGGTAGACGCTGCCCACAGGTGAGCTTCTTCAGTCTTCCCGAACGGTGTTGTCAGTCGGCCCGGCCGGCGCGTTGCAACACGGCGTTGAGCAATACATCGGTGCCCTGGCGCACGTCCTCGGGCAACACATCTTCGGCTTCGTTGTGGCTGAGGCCGCCGACGCACGGGATGAAGATCATCGCGGTCGGGCAATAGCGCGCCAGGTGGATGGCATCGTGGCCTGCACCGCTGACGATTGGTTGCTGACTGTAGCCCAGCGCATCCACCGCGGTTTGCACGCAGGCCACGCATTCGATGTCGAAGGGCGTGGCCGGGCTGACCCAGTGCGGGGTGACGGTGACGGTGAGCCCGCGTTGTTCAGCGATGGCCTGCAACTGTTGGCGCACCTGTTGCTCCATGGCGTCGATAGCGCTGTCGCGGTGATGACGCAGGTCGACCGTGAAATTCAGCAGGCCGGGAATGGTATTGCGCGACGATTTGGCAATGCTCAACTCACCGACGGTGGTCAGGCCCTCGGGGGCAAAATCGGCGGCCAATTGCTCCAGCGCCTGGATCATACGGGCCGCGCCATACAGCGCATCTTTGCGCAGCGGCATCGGCGTGGTGCCGGCATGCGCGGCCATGCCTTCGACGCGCACATCGAGCCAGCGAATCGCCTGGCCGCCGGTCACCACGCCGATGCTCTTGGCGTTGTCTTCCAGGATCGGGCCTTGTTCGATATGCGCTTCGAAGTACGCATCCACCGCGCCGCCCAGCGGGCGCGCACCGTTATAGCCGGTGACGCGCAGGGCCTCGGCCACGCTGATACCGTCGACATCGGTCGTGGCCAGCGCCGGGGCCAGCGCCAGGCTGCCGGTGAATACCGCCGAACCGAGCATGGCCGGGGTAAAACGCGCGCCTTCCTCGTTGGTCCACACCACAATCTCCAGCGGTTTGCGGGTCCGGATGCCCTGGTCGTCAAGGCTGCGGATCACTTCGAGGCCGGCCAGTACGCCGTAGACGCCATCAAAGCGCCCGCCTTCTGGCTGGGTGTCGAGGTGACTGCCGATCATCACCGGGGCGGCGTCCTTGTCCGTGCCGGCGCGCCGGGCGAAGAGGTTGCCGATGGCGTCCACGCTGAGGGTCAGCCCGGCAGCGCTACACCAATGGCTGAACAGCTCGCGACCGGCCTGGTCTTCGGCACTCAAGGCCAGCCGGCAACTGCCGCCGCGCGCAGTGGCACCGATCTCGGCCATGGCCATCAGGCTGGCCCACAGGCGTTCGCCGTTAATCTTCAACATGCTGCAATCTCCCTCAGGCACTCTGTGCCATTTCAATTCGGTGCGCGCTGGCGTGGCGGCGCGACAAGGCCAATACGCACACCAGCGACACCGCCGCGATCAGGCTGTAGAACACTGCCATCGGCCACCATTGGCCCTGGTATTCGTGGGCCAGCCAGGTGCCGATCAGCGGCGTCAGGCCACCGGCCAGCGCACCGCACACCTGATAAGCCAGGGAGATGGCGGTGTAGCGCACACGGGTTTCGAACAGGCCGCTGACAAAGCCTGCGATCACCGCATAAAACGAGGCCATGCACACCACTGCCAAGGCGATGCCGAGGATGATCAACGGCGCCTGGCCACTGCTCACCAGCACGAACATCGGATAAGGCGAGGCCATTGCCAGCACGGTCATCGCACACAGGAAACGCGTAGCACCAACCTTCTCTGCCACCCAGGCCGCCAGGGGCTGGACACAGAATTGAATGATTGCCACGAAGAACAGGCACTCCAGAATCAGCGAGCGCGGTAGGCCCAATTGCTGAGTGCTGTAGGCAATCATGAAGGTGTTGGTGAAATACACCCCGGCAATCCCCAGGGTATTGGCACCGATGCACAGCAACAGTGGGCGCCAGGCGGTTTTCAGCACTTCGATCACCGGGGCCTGGTCCTGCTTGATTGCCCGGGCTTTTTCCGCGAGGGCCTTGTCTTCGAGGAACTCCGGCGACTCGTTGACGCCAAGGCGAATCGCCAGGCCGACCACCAGCAGCAAGGCGCTGGCGAGGAACGGCAGGCGCCAGCCCCAGCTGAGCAAGTCTTCTTCAGGCAGACGGGTGACTGCGCTGAACGCCAGCAGGGACAGGATCAACCCCGCCGGGCTGCCCAGTTGCGCGAAGGACGCGAAGAAGTTACGCCGCCCTTTCGGCGCGTGCTCGCCGGCCATCAACACCGCCCCGCCCCACTCGCCGCCGACGGCAATGCCTTGCACCACCCGCAACAGCACCAGCAAGACCGGTGCTGCGGCGCCGATCTGCGCATAGGTCGGCAACAGGCCGATGCAGACGGTGACCACGCCCATCATCACCAGGGTGATCACCAGGGATTTCTTGCGGCCGATCCGGTCGCCGATATGGCCGAACACAATGCCGCCCAAGGGCCGCGCGAAGAAGCCCACGGCGAAGGTGCCGAACGCGGCCATGGTGCTGAACAGTTTGTCTTCGGAAGGGAAAAACAGTTGGCCAAACACCAGTGCAGCGGCGGTGGCGTAGATGTAGAAATCGTACCACTCGATCATGGTGCCGATAAAAGCGGCGGCCGCAGCACGGCGAGGCTGAGGCGAAGCGGAAGGCTTCATGGGCGGGCTCCTTTGGTTATTTTTTTGGCAGGAGAAAGGTCAAACGCAGGCGCTCTGATGGCGCTTGTCGAGGAGGATTTTTCGTCTCGGGGCTATGATTAGTCAATTTTCTATTTATTATTCCGATTATAAATCCTGCTTATGATCGAGCCCGCGCATGTCCGAACCCCGCCGCGATATTCACCCGCTGCTCAACGACCGGCTGGACTGGAACCTGCTGCGCACCTTTCGCGTGATCGGCCAGGAGCTGAGCATCAGCCGCGCCGCCGCGCGCCTGCACCTGACGCAACCGGCGATCAGCCAGGCGCTCAAACGCCTGGAAGAACAACTCGACTGCCAACTGATCGTGCGCCGTGGCCCGCGCTTTGTACTGACCGAAGCCGGCGAACAGATTTTCGCCATCGCCGGCGAGATGTACGGCCAGGTCTCGCAGATGAGCAACGCCCTGCAAAAACCCGGCGATGAAGTGATCGGCAAAGTGCGCCTGCTGATGATCAGCCGCATCAACTCAGAGACCTTTGATGACTTCCTCACGGGCTTTCACCGCGAACATCCGCGGGTCGACCTCGAGGTCGAGGTGATGCGCAGCTCCGACATCGTCGCCGCCCTGCTGGAAAAAACCGCGACCCTCGGACTGAGCCTCAATCGCCGGCCGCAGCCGCGCCTGGAGCAGCACCTGTTCCTGCGTCAACGCTACGCATTCTTTTGCGGGCGCCACCACCCGCTGTTTGGCCGTACCGGTTTGGCCGAAGGTGATTTGCAGTCGGAGAACTTCGTCAGTTTCACCAGCGACCAGATCGGCGGGATGCTCTCGCCACTGACCATCTTTCGCGATCAGCAAGGCTTCAGCGGGCGCATCGTGGCGTCGTCTTCCAGCCTGGAAGAAGTGCGACGCCTGGTGATCGCCGGGTTCGGCCTGGGGTGCCTGCCGATCCATGTGGTGGCGGAGGACGTGAAAAACGGGCTGCTGTGGCGGCTGCCGCCCGATGAAGGGATCGCCGATGTGGACATTCACCTGTTGTGGAATCGTGAACAGAAGATGAGTCGGGCCGAGACGGTGTTCATCGAGAGCCTGGCCGCGCGCTTGACCCGCGAATAATTGGCGTCTTTTGCAAGTCACTTGGCGCCCTTCTGCTAGTGCCTGGACCGCATTCATCGACCATCCTGGGTGCCCAGGCTGCTTTAGCCGCCCGAAACGAAGAGGTGTTCGCATGTCCAAGATCTGGTTTATCACTGGCAGTTCCCGTGGCCTTGGCCGCGCCATCACCGAAGCGGCCTTGCGCGCCGGCGATCGTGTGGCGGCCACTGCACGCACTCCCCGCCAACTGGATGAACTGGTGGCCGAGTACGGTGACGCAATCTACCCACTGCAGCTGGATGTGACCGACAACCTGCAGGTGCTACAGGCCGTGGAGGCCGCCGTGGCGCACTTCGGTCGCCTGGATGTGGTGGTCAACAACGCGGGGTATGGCGACCTGGCATCGGTCGAGGATGTCACCCTGGAGGACTTCTCGGCACAGATCGACACCAACTTCTATGGTGTCGTGCACGTCAGCAAGGCCGTGGTACCGATCCTGCGCGCCCAGGGTCGCGGGCATATCTTTCAGGTATCGTCGTTGGGCGGGCGGATTGGCATGGCGGGCCTGGCGGCGTACCAGAGTGCCAAGTGGGCCGTGGGCGGCTTTTCAACCGTGCTGGCGCAAGAGGTCAACCCGCTGGGCGTGCAGGTGACGGTGCTGGAACCGGGTGGCATGCGTACCGACTGGTCGGGCAGCTCCATGACGATTGCGCCGATCAGTGCGCCCTATCAGCAAAGTGTCGGTGCACTGGTTGAGTTGCTCAACTCCCCCGGCATTTTGCCGACCGGGCCGGAGCGGGTGGCCGAGATCGTGCTCGAACTGGCCCTGCGTGAAGACGCGCCCCTGCGCCTGTTGATCGGCAGCGATGCGGTGCAATATGCCGCGCGGGCGGCGGCGGACCTGGCAGCTTCCGACGAGAAATGGCATGACCTCAGTGTGTCAGCCTCCGATTGATTGAAACAAAGGTGGTCCATGTCTGACGCACGCCAATCGCGCTTCAACATTCCGCAGGTGTTCTGGCACGCCCTGACAACCATCGGGCTGGAGCCTGCAGCGGTGTTACGCCAGGCACGGCTGCCAATGACCCTGCACCTGGGCGAGCGCGGTGATCGTCGCCACGTCAGCACCGAGGAATATTTTCGCCTGTGGGAAGCCGTAGGCGTGCTCAATCCCGACCCGGCGGCCGGCGTCCTGCTGGTCACCCAGCTGGACAGCAGCGCCCTGCCGCCGTCCAGTTTTGCCGCGTTCATTGCCCGTGACTTTCGCGATGGCCTGCATCGCCTCGCACGCTTCAAGCAACTGTGTACGCCCGAACGCGTGCAGGTGAGCGAGGACGGCGCGACCTGCACGGTCACCCTCGACTGGCTGCGCACCCAGCAGCCGCCACCGCGGCTGTTGATCGACGCGGCGTTTGCGACGTTTGTCGAGCTGGGCCGGCGCGGCTCGGGGGTGCACATCACGGCGCGCCGTGTCGAACTGGCCCGCCCCCGGAGCAACAGCCCGGCACTGGCGGAGTTTTTCGGCTGTGCCATCCGTTTCGGTGCCGCGCGCAATGCCTTGGTGCTCGATACCGCCGACCTCAAACGGCCCTTCCCTGGCCATAACCCGGAACTGCTCGACCTGCTGAACCCGGCCCTGGTAGCGGCGTTGGCCGAAGCGACCGCGCCGGCCACGATCAGCCACCAAGTGAAAAGCACCCTCAAGCGCCTCTTCGCCAGTGGCCGCCCGGAGATGGTCGACGTGGCCCGCGAACTGGGCCTGAGCGAACGCACCTTGCAGCGGCGCATGACCGAGGAAGGCACGGGCTTTCGGCAATTGCTGCTGGAGAGCCGCCAGGAGGTGGTGCGCCATCTGCTGGCGGAGCCGTCGATCGAAATAGACGAGATCGCCTGCCTGCTCGGTTACGAAGACACCAACTCGTTTTATCGCGCGTTTCGCACCTGGGAAGGCACCACGCCCACGCGTTGGCGCGCCCTGCAGACCCGTCACTGAGATCAGGCCGGCAAGCTGCGCTCGACGCTGCTGGCCATGATCTGCAAATCTTCGAAAGGGTTTCGGCCGATCAGCATGAAGGCATGGGACGCGCTGGCCCAATACACCACGTTCATGCCTCGGCGCTGCTCGGTGGCGAAAGTCGCCGGGGCTCTTTTGTTGGCCGTGATGCACAGCGCCAGTGGACCGTGGCGGGGATCCAGGTAGGTCAGTTGGCCGATGATCACGCCGTCATAGTCCAGGCTCTGCGCCCGCCGGAACTCGGCGCCGGGCAAGGCCACGGCAGCAGGCGACAACGGCAGGCCCAGTTGCGTGCCCACCGCGCTGAGTTGCGCGAGGTGGGCAGCCGGGTCCGCGCTGAGATTGTCCAGGGTCTGCGGCGTGTACAACGCCATGTATTCAGCCACCGAGGCGCGCCAGCCCTGGCCGGGTTCCCCACGCGGCCAGGCCAGGAACAGGCGATCGGCGACCACGCCGGCCACCGCGAAACCTGCGGCCACGGCGAGGAAACGGCGGCGACTCAAGGCGGGGACCGCTGCCGGCGGCAAGGCGTTGAGCATCGACTGCAGGCGAGCGGTCGGCGCTTGATCCAGCACGCTGTCGAACGCGTCCTTGAACGGCATATCAGCGCACCGCAGCACCTCCAGGCGCGCAGCGACCGCAGGGTGAGTGTGGATCTGGTCGGCGATGACCCGGCGCTGGTCGGCATCCAGTTCTCCATCCAGATAAGCCACCAACTGCTCATCGCAAGGCAAGTGTGTGTGAGTCATCGGCGTTCTCCACTGGCGTGTTCCGCGTGGGCTTTTGCCGGGGCCGTCTCGGCCAGCCTGGCGCGTGCAGCCGCGAGCCGACTCATGACTGTGCCGACCGGTATTTGCAGGACATCGGCAATTTCCTTGTATGAAAGCCCTTCGACATACGCCAGAAAAACCGTTTCTCGTTGCGCTTCGGGCAACCCGTTGACCCGCTTGATCACTTGCGCGGCGAGCACGTGATCCTGGGCCTGGCTTTCGCCATCGAATGACAACGCCTGCTCTGCATCGACAAAGCCCTGCCCCTGACGAACCCGCTGCGAGCGCAGCTCGTTGAGCCAGATCGAGTGCATGATCGCCAGCAACCAGCGATCCAGCCGCGTGCCGGCGACAAATTGCCCGGCACGCTCCAGCGCCCGCACACAGGTGGCCTGCACCAGGTCCTCGGCCAGGTGCTTTTGTCGCGACAGCACCAGGCCGTATCGCCATAAACGCGGCAACAACTGGCCCAATTCGCGACGAAACTCAGCCTCTCGAGTAATGGCGGCCCCCTGCTCGTTCAGTCACCGATGTCATACCTGGGGCGCGGCAGTGATGGCCTCGGCCAGGTCTTCATATTCTTCGCAGGTGGTGCCGCACAGCGCCTTGATTTTCAGCAGTTGCTCCTGGGCCAGGTCCACCCGGCCCTTGATCACATAGGCCTCACCCAGGTATTCGCGGACCTGGGCGTAGTTGGGGTCCAAAGCCACAGACTGCAGGTAATAGCCGATGCCTTCATCGGTACGCCCCAGTTTGCGCGTGGCGTAGCCGCGGTAGTTGAGGGCCTTGGCGGTGTTGGGGTTGCTCAGGGTATTGAGCAAGGCCAGGGCTTCTTCATAGCGCCCGTCCTTGGCCAGGCGGTAGGCGTAGTCGGTCCGATCGGCATCCGACGTTGCCTTGCTGGTTTGCAGCACGCACTTGCCGGTCTTGGTGTCCCACACCTGGCCCTTCGGACAGTTCGGCTTGGGCGGCGCTGATTCATCGCCGGAAGCCCGGGCCTGGCCTGCGAGCAAGGCGACAGCCAGGCAGGCACCGAAGAGCAGCGCGGTGCGATAAGTAATGGGGTGTTGGTGGCGAGTCTTCATGGTTGTCGTGCTCCGTAACGATGGGGAGATACAGCAGCAAACATCACTTCAAACAGCGTCCCGTGGGGCGGGCAGCATGCGGCGCAGCGTGTTGTCACGCTTGATGCTGTGGTGCCACAGCGCCGCACAGGCGTGCAGGCCAGCCAGCCCGATGATCGCCCACGCCACGGTGTCATGCAGACCGCCCAGCGTGCCGCGCCATGCGTGATCAATCGCAAACGGCGCGGGAACTGAAAACAGTCCGAAAAAGTTGAATGGCTCGCCCTGTGCCCAACGAAACAGGAACCCCAGGACAATCTGCGCCAGCAGCAACAGGTACAGGCAACCATGCGCCATTTTCGCCAGCAGGTTAAGCGCCGGGTGACTGTCGGCCTTGAGCCGGGTGCCGCCAGACAGCCGCCACGCGATCCGCGCGACGATCAGTACCGCCAGGGCAATGCCCAGGGAGATATGCACCGACTGCAGGCCCTTGCGCAGCGGCGTGCCTTTTTCCAGGTTTTCCCAGATATGCGCACTGGCGAACATGAAGATCACCACGGCAGCGGTCAGCCAGTGGAAGGTGCGGGTCAGGCGGTCGTAGCGGTCGACAGGTGTGTTCATGGGCGCTTCCTGGGTGGTCTGTGGAGTGAACACCGCAGGAGGGGAAGTTATTCGGTGGGGCGAGGATTTTATTTCAGCGGCCGCAAACCCTCTGGGCAAGCAACCCTGCACCGTGGTGCGGGGCAGATTCGATAACGCTTCAAATAAGGTTGTTGCGCCTGGCGATATCCGCCAAATCCACCACCGATTTCACATTCAGCTTTGTCATCAAGCGCGCCTTGTAGCAACTCACCGTCTTGCTGCTGAGCAAAATATTCTGCGCAATATCCTTGTTGCTCATGCCTCTGGAAAGCTGCTGGAACACGGAAAGCTCACGGTTGGACAGCGAGGAAATAAGCTGCGACTCATCCACTGCCAATGCGTTTTTCTTCGAAAACCCCATCACCGCTTCCGGACAATAAACGTAGCCGCTCATTACCGTTTTCATGGCCAGCGCGAGCACGTTCAACTCATCGGTCTTGCTGATGAATCCTGAAGCGCCGGCGCCGATGCAACGCGTGGCGTAGTGTTCCGAGCACAGCGAGGTGAGCACGATGATCCGCGTATTCAACTCGAGGGCACGGATGCGTTCGATGACCGCGATACCGTCCAGGCGCGGCATAGTGATGTCCAGCAACACCAGGTCCGGGGTCAGTTGCCGGACCAGGCTGATGGCGTCGACGCCGTTGTCCGTTTCGCCCACCACCTCATAGCCTTCCTCACTCACCAGCGTGCGCAGCGCGGTCCTGATAAAGGGGTGGTCATCGACCACCAGGACTTTATACATCTGCAGGCTTCCTCGGTGTTTAGTGGTGCTTCGTCGGCAATTATGTCGACAATGTACCATAATGCTTTAATGCCACTACTCAAATCCGGACGAGTTACGCGCCTTCCGGACAATAGCGTTATGCTGCTACCGCACCCTTTTCCCTCTGCATTAAGGACCTTTGATTTGAAGTTGCTCGCAGCCATGCTGATGTTCTGGGCAGGCGTTCACGTGGCATGGGCGGCGGGTTCGCCCGTCACATTGACGGTGCTGGGCAGATCGATACTGTCGGACAGCGAGTTGCACCTGAGCCCCGCCGACCTGAAAGTGTTGGGCAGTAAAAAGCATCTGCGTGTCGGCACCTCCGAACCTGACTATCCACCGTTTGATATCACCAACCACAGCAATGAGTTCGAGGGTATCAGTGCGGATTACCTGGCACTCATCGGCCAATTGCTGGCGGTGCAAATCCAGGTGCAGCGCTACCCTAGCCGACCCGAGGTGATCCAGGCGCTCAAACGCGGCGAGATCGACCTGCTGGCTTCTGCAAATGGCTTTGAAGCCGCAGACCCGGACCTTCGGCTGTCAGAGCCGTACACCCTGGACCAACCGACGCTGGTGGCGCGCAGCAACGATTCGCCCCTGCTCGATCCGACCCTGGCCGGTAAAACGGTGGCCATGGTCGACCATTACCTGCCGCTGAACACCGTGCAAGCGTTCTACCCGCACGCCACCTTCAAACTCTACCCCTCCATCCTCAATGCCGTCGGTGCAGTGGCGTTTTCCAAGGCAGATCTTTACTTGGGCGACTCGGTGACGGCCAGTTACCTGATCAACAAGAGTTACCTGAACAATGTGCAGTTGGTGGATTTTTCGCGCATGGAGGTCAACAATTTCTCGTTCGCCGCGACTCGCCAGAACACGCCGCTGCTGCACCTGGTCAACGCCGCCCTTCGCGCGATCCCCTCAACTGAACAGATGGCTATCGCGCGTCGCTGGAATGCCGGCGGCGTCAGTATTTCCGGTACTCATCAAGTGCAGTTCAGCGTCGAGGAACAACGCTGGCTGGCACAACATCCACGGCTCAAAGTGATCATCAATGAAGACTTTCTACCGTTTACGTTTTTTGATGAACAGCAACGTTTCAGGGGCCTGAGTGCCGATGTAATCGCCAAGATCAGCCTCAGGACCGGACTGAAATTCGACCCGCAAAAAGGCGGCTCGGTCGATGAAATGATCACCCGCGTCAACCAGGGCAACGCCGATCTGCTGGCGGCGCTGACCCCCAGTATCGATCGGCAGGCGCGCGTGAGCTTCAGCCGCCCGTACCTGTCCACGCCGTTTGTACTGGTCACGCGTAACCGGGTAAACAGTCCGAACAGCTTGCAGGACCTGTCGGGAAAACGCCTGGCGATCATCAAGGGCAATGCCAGCAGGGAGATGATTGAACGCCAGTTCCCGCAGGTGCAGATCGTCGAGGCGCAAAGTCTTGACGACGCGTTTTCGTTGCTTGCCAAAGGCAGCGTGGACGCCAGCGTCAGCACGCTGGTCAGCGCACGTTATCTGATTAGCCGAAATTACCCTGACCAACTGAGGATCAGCGCAACCGTCGGCGCCCGTGCCGCGCAGCTGGCATTTGCGGTGGACCGTTCCTCGCCGATCCTGCTCTCGATCCTCAACAAGGCCCTGCTGAGCATTTCGCCTGAAGAAATGGACGAACTGACCAATCGCTGGCGCAGCCCGTTGGTCCTCGACGACAGCTACTGGGCCAAACACCGGACGGCGATCCTGCAGGGTTTTGCGCTGGCAGCCGGGCTGTTGCTGAGCGCGTGTGTGTGGATTGTATTGCTGCGCCGTCAGGTCCTGCGCCGCAAACTCGCCGAACGAGCACTGAGCGCCAGGCTTGAATTTGACCGTGTGCTGATCAACGGCACGCCCCACCCCACCTATGTGCGGGACCGCCAGGCGCGCCTGCTGCTGTGCAACAAGGCTTACCGGCAAGTCTTCGGTGTCGAGGACGAGCGACAGCTGCTGGGCACCACCGTGATGCAAAGCCTGCTCTCCAGCGAAGAGCAGGCCCTGGAATATCACCGCGACTACCTCGCGGTGATGGACGCCGATGAACCGATGCTACGTGATCGCCAGATCGTGTTGCCCAGCGGTGAAGTCCTCACGATCTATCACTGGATCCTGCCTTTTCGCGGCAGTGAGGGCCGTGTCGACGGCTTGATCGGTGGCTGGGTCGACGTCAGTGACCGCCAGCGCCTGGTGGAGGAACTGCACACGGCAAAGCGCGAGGCAGACAATGCCAACCGGGCCAAGACCACCTTTCTGGCGACCATGAGCCACGAGATTCGCACCCCCATGAACGCGGTGCTTGGCATGCTGGAAATGGCCGCGCGCAAATCGGAACAAGGCCTGTTCGACCGGGCCGCCATCGATGTTGCATCGGGTGCCGCCAAGGAACTGCTGGCGCTGATCGGCGATGTACTCGACATCGCCCGGATCGAGTCCGGCCGCCAGCGCCTGACGCCCGAAAGTGCCAACCCCTTCCAGCTCTTGAACTCGGTGGCACGTGTGTTCGATGGCCTGGCGCGTGAAAAGGGCATTGCCCTGGTCCTGGACATCGATCCGGCCCTGGACCGCAATGTGCTGATTGACGCCATGCGCTTCAAACAAATTATCGCCAACCTGCTGAGTAACGCGATCAAGTTCACCCCCGTGGGTGAAGTGCGCATTACCGCGCATGCGCAATCTGCCAACGGTACTCACCCGCTGCAGTTATCGGTGAGTATCGTGGACACCGGCGTGGGCATCTGCGAAGCCGATCAGCAGCAACTGTTCTCGCCGTTCAGCCAGGCCGGCAATCAGCAACAAGGCTCGGGCCTGGGCCTGGTCATCAGCCGGTCGCTGATCGAGTTGATGGGCGGCAGCCTGGCGTTGTCCAGCGTGCCGAGCAAAGGCACCCGCGTCACCCTGAAGCTTGAACTCCCGGGCACAGACGCGCCGTCCCCGCAGGCTGGCGCGCCCCTGGACATCGTCCCGGGCCTGCCGTTGAACGTGCTGATCGTGGACGACT
Organism: Pseudomonas sp. PS01298; assembly: GCF_029959745.1. Taxonomy (NCBI): domain Bacteria; kingdom Pseudomonadati; phylum Pseudomonadota; class Gammaproteobacteria; order Pseudomonadales; family Pseudomonadaceae; genus Pseudomonas; species Pseudomonas sp. PS01298. Next base: position 31,713 of record NZ_JASCPP010000055.1, read on the forward strand.
ACACCGCCAATCGCCTGGTGCTGTCACAACAACTCGCGTACCTGGGTCACGCGGTTCAGGAGGCCAGCGATGGCATTCAAGCCCTGGCGTTGTGGAACGCGCAACCGTTCGATGTGGTGGTGACAGACTGCGACATGCCCGGCATGAACGGCTACCAATTGGCCCAGGCCATTCGCCAGGCCGAACACGCGCGGGGCGAACCTGGGTGTTTGCTGCTGGGCTTCACCGCCAACGCGGTCGCCGAGGAAAAACAGCGTTGCCTGCAGGCCGGCATGGATGACTGCCTCTTCAAGCCCATCAGCCTGGAGCAACTGAACGCTCGGCTGCAGCCTCTGCAAACGGCATACTTCATTGATGAAACGGGTGCAGAGCTGACCCCCGCATCACTCGACGCGCAGTTGAAAACGCTGACACTGGGCAAGTCATCGGCGCTGCAAACGCTGCGCGAAGAACTGATATCGAGCACCCGCGCCGACCTGCATCAGCTCACCGAACTGCTGGCGCGCGATGACCGCCAATCCCTGGCTCACTTGGCTCATCGGGTAAAAGGCGGGGCGAGGCTCATCCGCTACGAGCAATTGATCCTCACCTGCGAGCACCTTGAAGCCAATTGCACAAATGAGGCCGCGCAAATGCACCTGAGCACCTCGGTGCAGGCGGTGGAAATCTGTATGCGGCGGCTTCTGGATTTGCTGCGGGGCGATTCTCGACCGGTATCTGCTTAAGAAATTTCTTGCAAAGACGTAAGGGTTTTCGAGATTAAAAGGCCATCACTCTTTGGCAAGCTGGCGCCTTAGAATTTCGATGAGCCCTTCAGATGCCAATGTCCACACTTCGCGTCCTGGTGCTGGAGGACCAGCCCGTACAGCGCCGTTATGCGGTCACACTCCTCGCGCACCTGGGTTGTACGCGCATTCTTGAAGCCCGCGAGGGTTGGGAGGCGCTGCAGTTGCTGGAGCGCAATGGACCGGTCGACATCGCTTTTTGCGACATCCGCATGGAGGGCATGGACGGTATTACTTTCCTGCGCCGTGCCAGCCAACGACACGCGCTTAAATCGGTGGTCATCACCAGCAGCATTGCCCTGGACTTGCGCCAAGCCATCAGCCATATGGCGACATTGCTCGGCCTGCGCGTCCTCGGCCAGCTGTGCAAGCCCATGCATGCGCAAGACGTGAAAAGACTCGCGAGCCAGTACCTTGACCATGATCCGCTCCACGCTTACCCACTGCATGTCACCCGCGTGACCAGCGAACACCAGGTGCTGGGAGCCTTGGAGAACGGTGAACTGGAGGTCTTCTACCAGCCCAAATTCGCTATGCGGACACTGCAGGTCACCTCCGTGGAGGCGCTTGCACGCTGGAACCATCCCGAGCGGGGCATCCTGCCACCCGCTTCATTTATTCCGGTATTGGAGCGCCATGGCCTGCTGGACAGTCTGTTGTATCGCCAGATTGATCAATGCCTGACGCTGCGCAAGGAGGCGCTGGCCAACGCGGTGCCACTCACCTTCGCGGTGAATGTCAATGCGAGCCAGTTTGCCAACCCGCAGATGAGTGCGCACATCGCCCTGCTGCTGAAACGCTTCGACGCACCGGGGTCCAGCCTGACGTTTGAGATGACCGAAACCGGCAGGCTCGATCCGGGCTCCATCAGCCTTGAGAACATGGTGCGCCTGCGCTTGATGGGCTGTGGGTTATCCATCGACGACTTTGGTGGTGGCTATTCCTCATTGCAGCGCCTGTGCAGCCTGCCGTTCAACGAAATAAAAATAGATGCCGAATTTATCCGCGACTTGTCGTCGGAACCGCGCAGTCGCGCGGCGATTTCCAGCGTGTTGTCACTCGCCCGCGAGCTGAGTATTGAGGTGGTGATCGAGGGCATCGAAACCACTGAACAACGCGACATCCTGCTCCACCTGGGTTGCGAGACGGGCCAGGGCTACCTGCTGGCTCGTCCCATGCCCGCGCACAGCCTGCTGCCCTGGCTGCTCGACAGAAACGCGGCCATACCGCACTCGCCATGATGCCTGGCGCTGCCCGCCGGGCCTGGCTGCACGGTTAAAAAATCCAAACCAACCGCGTGGTGTAACGACTGCCTCCTGCGATTTCACGTGGACAAGGCAGCGCTGCGGCCACTCTTTTTCCGTTCACCGGGGGAGTTCATGAGTTTAAGAAAGATGAAAATAGCGCTGCGTTCGGCCTGTGGTTTTGGCCTGGTCGGACTGCTCGTGGTGTTGCTTGGCTTGTTCTCTCTGAGCCAGATGCGCGATATGGCCAGCCAGTCGGATGAAGTCGATAAAAACTGGCTGCCGAGCATTCTGGCCCTGGGCGACCTGCAAACCACCATGTCCGAGATACGTGTCGCGACTTACCGCGTCATGCTGCTGGACAACTCGGAACAGGTGAAAGCCAGCCAGCGAGCTTTTTCGCAGCTGCGCGAGAAGATTCAGGCGGACAACACGCAGTACGCCGGCAAACTCGCCGCGGACGCCGAACGGGCCAGCTTCGAGCGTTTCAAGTCGGTCCAGGCGCAGTACCTGCAAGTTCAGCAAGAGGTATTGAACCTGGCCGCACACGGCGAGCGCCCCGCAGCGATCGCCTTGCTCAACGGCGAACTGATCGCCCTGGGCGACAGGCTTGGGTCCGAGTTGGCCAGTCTGCTGGCGATCAATATCGAGGAAGCCGACAACGCCGCGACGAGTTCCGACACCACGTACCACAGCGCCGTAAAGTGGGTGTTCGTCGCCATGGTGCTGGCGACACTCCTTACCGCACTCCTCGCCACTCTGTTTACCCGCAGCATCGTGCTGCCGTTGCACCAAGCGGTACGCATCGCCGAGCAAGTGGCCAAAGGCGACCTGACCGTGTCGATTGTGGTCGAGGGCAAGGACGAGCCTGCCCAGCTGTTGCGTGCGTTGGAAACCATGCAATCTGACCTTCGTGAAACCATCCACCAGATTACCGACTCCTCCAATCAACTGGCCTCGGCGGCCGAAGAACTCTCGGCCGTTACCGAGGAATCGACACGGGCACTGCACGAGCAAAACGGTGAAATCGAGCAGGCGGCCACGGCCGTCAACCAGATGACGGCGGCGGTGGACGAAGTCGCGCGCAACGCCATCAGCACCGCCGACGCCTCGCGCGAGGGTGACGCCATGGCGGGCAATGGTCGCAGTCACGTGATGGACACCGTGGAGTCGATCTCCTTGCTGGCCGAAGAAGTGACGTCGGCAACCGAGGAAATCCAGAGTTTGGCCGACAGCGTCCAGGACATCACCAAAGTCTTGGACGTGATCCGCGCCATTGCCGAACAAACCAATCTGCTGGCACTGAACGCTGCCATCGAGGCCGCCAGAGCCGGTGAGGCCGGACGTGGTTTCGCGGTGGTGGCCGACGAAGTCCGCGCCCTCGCGCATCGAACCCAGCAATCGACCCAGGAAATCGAGCAGATGGTCGGCGGCGTGCAGAAAGGTTCGACCCAGGCGGTATCGGCGATGCACAGCAGCAATGAACGGGCACGCGCGACACTGACCGTAGCCCACAGTGCGGGAGAGTCGCTGGAACGGATCACCCATGCAATCACCCGAATTACCGAAGGCAACCTGATCATCGCCAGTGCATCCGAAGAACAGGCGCAGGTGGCCCGTGAGGTGGACCGCAATCTGACGAATATCCGCGATCTGTCCGCCCAGACTGCCGCCGGCGCCAATCAGACCACCGCCGCCAGCCAGGAGCTTTCGCGCCTGGCGGTGGACCTCAATACGATGATTGCGAAGTTTGTGGTTTGACCGCGCCACTGCGCAGCTAGGCTGACTCCGGAGCGCTTGAACCACACGGCTAAAACAACAAAGCCCCGCAGCGTGTTCAGCTGCGGGGCTTTTTTCATGACGTGTAACTCAGTTGCCGCGCTCTTTATTGGCTTGGGAAAGCACCGAGGCGGCCAGGGATTTGGTTTTCTCGCTGTAGTGGCCGCTCTGGAGGGCCTTCCCGGCTTTTTCCTCCATGTCGGCACTGGTCTGCTTGTCGGTACCGCTCTGGGCCAATGCAGACGCCGCCAGGCTTTTGGCAATGGCCGAGGCGTTTGGATCAGTGAGGGTGTGCGCGGCCAGCGTGGCCATTTTGTCGGAGGTTTTTTTCGTGTTTTTGCTCATGATGCATTTCCTATGCAGTGTGGGAATTTCTACCTGAAAAACCGTGGGGCCCAAGATAGTGACTAACGCCACGGGTCGCAATGCATTGCCTGTAGGCAGCGTTGGAGATGCAGGTAAGAAAAACCCAACCGTCCTGTAGGGGCGTCGAATCGATTGCACTGATGGTTATTATCGAAACGAGCGCCTGTGTGATTGCCAGAGCCGATTCATATAATCGCCTCCACTTTCCCTCCCCCTCGCCTGACTTCAGGCGACATTCCCCTTCTGGAATCCAGCACCATGCCAAGCGCGAGCCAGGCCCCCAGCGGCCGTCCCGAACATAATCAACAGAGTGTCAAACAGCAGTGGCTGGCGATTCTCTCGGTCGCCGTGGGCGCCTTTGCCCTGGTCACCAGTGAGTTTCTGCCGGTGGGCGTCCTCAACGACGTCGCCAGCGACCTCGGCATCAGTGCCGGGCACGCCGGCCTGATGGTGACCCTGCCCGGTATCATGGCCGCCCTCGCCGCCCCGTTGCTGTCTGTCAGCATTGGCGCCATGGACCGTCGTTATCTGCTGATCGGCCTGACGCTGATCATGATCATCGCCAACTCGGTCGTGGCTTACGCCAGCGACTTCAGCCTCCTGCTGTTCGGCCGTGTCCTGCTGGGTATCAGCATCGGCGGCTTCTGGGCCACGGCAATCGCCCTCAGCGGCCGCCTCGCCCCCAAGGGCGTGGGCGTCGCGAAGGCCACCTCGATCATCATGATGGGCGTGACCCTGGCCACCGTACTCGGCGTCCCCGTGGGCACCTGGCTCAGCGGCCTGATGGGCTGGCGCATGACCTTCCTGGTCACCGCGCTGGTCGGCGTGCCGGTGCTGCTCGCGCAAGTCCTCCTGCTGCCCCGCCTGAAGCCGGAAAAGGCCATTCAAGTGCGTGACCTGCCCGCCTTGTTCATCAACCCGCAAGCACGGGTCGGATTGATCGCCGTCCTGCTGATCGGCCTGGCGCACTTCGCCGCCTACACCTACGTCGCGCCCTTCTTCAAAAACAGTTCGGGCTTTGACGGACCGACGATTGGCTCACTGTTGCTGCTCTACGGCGTGGCCGGGGTCATGGGTAATGTCTTCGCCGGCTTCGCCGCCAACCGCAGCGTGCGCCACACCTTGCTGTTGGTCGCACTAATGATCGGCACCAGCACCGCCCTGTTCCCCTACTTCGCCACCGGCATGACCGGCGCAGCGATGCTGATCGCCCTCTGGGGCTTCGCCTTCGGCGCCTTCCCGGCCTGCGCAAGTATCTGGATGTTTGTCGTGGCCCCCAAGGATGTCGAACGCGGCATGCCACTGTTCGTCGCCTTGTTCCAGGTGATCATCGCCCTGGGCTCGTTCTTCGGCGGCCGGATTGTCGACCAGATGGGCAGCGCGGTGCTGCTGAGCCTGGCCACGGCGTTGGTGGGCTGTGGGTTCGTGACGGTGCTGGTACTGGGGCGTCGTGTGAGTAATAGCCTGGTGGCCCAGCCGAGCTGATCAAACCGCAGAAACGAAAAAGCCCCGTAGCTTGTTCAGCTACGGGGCTTTTTCTATGTAATGGCGGAGAGATAGGGATTCGAACCCTAGGTACCGGTGAAGGTACAACGGATTTCGAATCCGTCCCATTCGGCCACTCTGGCATCTCTCCAACGGCGCGCATCATAACAGTGTGTTTCGCGGAAGCAAACCCCAAACGCGATTTTTTTCCGTGCTATCAGATGCTTGCGTCGATTAAAGCGGTACGCCGAGACGATTGGCGACTTCTTCGTAGGCTTCGATCACATCACCGAGGCCCTGGCGGAAGCGGTCTTTGTCCATCTTCTTCTTGGTGTCCTTGTCCCACAGGCGGCAGCCGTCCGGGCTGAATTCGTCGCCGAGGACGATGGAGCCATCGTGGAATACGCCGAATTCGAGCTTGAAGTCCACCAGCAGCAGGCCGGCGTCGTCGAACAGCTTGCTCAGCACCTCGTTGACCTTGAGGGACAACTCTTTCATGCGCGCCAGTTGCTCAGCGGTGCCCCAGCCGAATGCCACGACGTGGGATTCGTTGATGAACGGGTCGCCTTTGGCGTCGTCCTTCAGGAACAGCTCGAAGGTGTAGGGGTTGAGCTTGAGGCCCTCTTCCACGCCCAGGCGCTTGACCAGGCTGCCGGCGGCGTAGTTACGCACGACGCATTCCACCGGGATCATGTCCAGCTTCTTGACCAGGCACTCGTTGTCGCCCAGCAGTTTGTCGAATTGGGTCGGAATGCCGGCCGCTTCGAGTTTCTGCATGATGAAGGCGTTGAACTTGTTGTTCACCATGCCCTTGCGATCAAGCTGTTCGATGCGCTTGCCGTCGAACGCCGAAGTGTCGTTGCGAAACAGCAGGATCAGGCGGTTGGCGTCGTCGGTCTTGTAAACCGACTTGGCTTTGCCGCGGTAGAGTTCTTCACGTTTTTCCATGATGGGCTCCGCTTTGAGTGAGGTGGGCTAGGCGATGTGTCGCCAGTCGAGCCCTGAATCTTGATCGGCCAGTTGCAGCCAGTCCGGGTCGCACCCAAGGGTGTCGACAAAACATTGCCGGGCAAGCGTCGGCAGGTTGTTCTTGCTGCTCAAGTGGGCCAGGACCAGGTGTTGCAGGTCTTGCCAGCCCAACTCATACACCAGGTACGCCGCCTGGTGGTTGTTCAAATGTCCCAGTTCGCCACCGACCCGCTGCTTGAGAAAGTAGGGGTAATGACCGCGAGCCAGCAGGTCCCGGCAGTGGTTGGATTCGATCATCAATGCATCGAGGTTCCGGTAACCGTCCAGCACCTTGGCGCAGTAGGAGCCCAGGTCGGTGAGCACGCCGAAACGCCGCTCGCCATCACTGAATACATACTGCGTCGGTTCCTGGGCGTCGTGCGCCACGGCAATCACATCAATGCTCAACGCACCGATCTGCAGTTGCTCGCCACCGGCCAGGAAACCTGCGGGTTCAATCGGTTTGCGCATCCCGCGCAAGGTACCGCGACTGAGGTACACCGGAAGATTGTAGCGCCGAGACAGCAAACCCACGCCATGCACGTGGTCGGCATGTTCGTGGGTCACCAGAATCGCGTTCAGCTGCGTGGGGTGAACCCCCAGGCGCAGCAGGCGCCGCTCGGTTTCCCGTAACGAGAAACCACAATCCACCAGCACGTACGTGTCGTCATGAGCGACCAGCGTGCCGTTCCCTTGGCTACCGCTGCCGAGAACGGCAAAACGCATCGGATCAGCCCAGGTTGTCCTGAATCACGCCCAACACTTTCCGCGCTGTTTCAGCTGGCGCAACGGTATTGATGTTCTTCTCGACGGTGACTTGTACGCTTTCGCCAACCTTGCTCAAACGAACCTGGTAGCGCTCGGCGCGGGTCTCGATCTCTTCCTTGGTCGGCTTGCTGCCGAACAATTTGCCGAAGAAACCTGGCTCTTCATCTTTGCGCTCGGCTTTTTCAGCCACGTTGATGTAGTAGAGGCCCAGGCTGCGGTTGATGTCTTCAACGCGCCATGGACCCTGCTCCAAGGCACGGCCAACACTGGCCCAGGCACGGTCCAGGTCTTCACCCAGGTTCAGCACCACGTTGCCGCTGCCGTCTTCGGTGAGGCTGACGCGGCTCGGGGTGTCGTAATCACGTGCGGCGAGCAGGGAGACGGAACCGCCCTTCTCGGAAATGCGGCTCATGCTGGCCAGCATCTCGTCGACCAGTGCCGAGTCGACACCGGTGTTGACCGAACGGTTGGTGAAATCGACGTTGGCGGTGCTGCCGGCAGGACGCTCGGCGCTGACGACGTAGACTTCACTGGTATTGCGCTGCACGCCAGGCTCGATGCGCACACGCACTCGGGCTTCGCTGTCAGCGGCTACACCACCGGCCTGCAGGCGCTTGGCCATGCTGGCGGAGAGTTCGCTGCTGTGCTGCCATGCCGTGGTGAATTCACCGGTCTGTGGACGCTGCTCTTCAATACGGAAGCCGTTGTCCTGGAAGAACTGCACCGCCACCGGCCAGACTTCGGCTGGTGGACGCTGGGCCATGATCCAGCGCGAATCGCCGCTCTTCTGCAGGCTGTAGTCGCTGGCATCCGCCACGGCCGAGATCGGCTGTGGACGTGGTACCACGTACTCACCCTTGGTGGTGTCGTCGGCCACGTTGCGTGGAATCGGCAGCAACGGGTCAAGGCGCTTGGCGACATTGACGTCCGGCGGCAGTTGCATCGGTTTGGTTGCTTGTGCTTCCAGGTAATCGCTGCCGCGGTCACGGAAGTAGCCTTCCGGGCCCCAGATCCAACCGCAGCCACTGGTGCTGGAGATAATCAAGGCAAGTGCGGAAAGTCCGGCCAATCGCTTCATGCGTAGTGCTTCCTCAATTAAACCAGGACGCCGGACTGGCGCAGGGCCTGTCGCAGCGGTTCGTGACAGGCGTCGCTGAGGCGGGTGAGCGGCAGACGGATACCGTCCGGCATCAGGCCCATCTCGAACAGCGCCCATTTCACGGGAATAGGGTTGGATTCGATAAACAGTGTCTTGTTGAGCGGCATCAGCTTCTCGTGGATCGCGCGGGCGGTCACGGCGTCGCCGGCGATGGCGGCGGCGCACATTTCGCTCATGGCACGCGGGGCCACGTTGGCGGTGACCGAGATGTTGCCCTTGCCGCCCAGCAGGATCAGCTCGACAGCAGTGGCGTCGTCACCGGAATACACCAGGAAGTCGCTGCTCACGCCGGCGAGGATGTCCTTGGCGCGCTGCAGGTCGCCGGTGGCTTCCTTGATGCCGATGATGTTCGGCACGGTGGACAGGCGGATCACGGTCTCGGCCTTCATGTCGCAGGCAGTGCGGCCGGGTACGTTGTAGAGGATCTGCGGGATGTCCACGGCTTCGGCAATGGTGCGAAAGTGCTGGTACAGGCCTTCCTGGGTCGGCTTGTTGTAGTACGGGGTCACCAGCAGGCAGGCATCGGCGCCGGCCTTCTTGGCGTTCCTGGTCAACTCGATCGCTTCACGCGTCGAGTTGGCGCCCGTACCGGCGATCACGGCAATGCGGCCCGCGACGCGCTTGACCACGAATTCGATCACCTGGATGTGTTCTTCCACATCGAGGGTGGCCGATTCACCTGTGGTGCCGACCGCCACGATGGCGTTGGTGCCTTCTTGCAGGTGGAAGTCCACCAGTTTGCCCAGGCTGTCCCAGTCGAGATGACCTTGTGCATCCATGGGTGTGACCAGTGCCACCATACTGCCCGCAATCATGCAACCGCTCCTGCCGGAAAAAGAGAGCCGTAATGGTACTGGCGCCAAGATGCTTGTACAAGCTAAGTACCGCCTGACGATGCGTTCCGGAGCAACTAAACGACGGGCAATGCCATCATTGGGCCAAAGTACGGCCGCAAGCCCGAGAAAATTCCGCCGTTCACGCAATGAAAACGCCACCTCCTATCCCTTGGCGACGCTTTTCGCTACCCTTCATCCTTTGATCGATACGGCCCTCACAGTATCGACCGCTCATCGTTTTAGGAAGGCTGCATGTCCACCCCCACAGTTCGCGAACAATTCCTTGTTATCAGTGCCCTCGGCGCCAACCCCATGGAGCTGACCAACGTCCTGTGCCGCGCCAGCCATGAAAACCGCTGCGCCGTCGTGACTTCCCGCTTGACCCGCCACGGCGAGTGCAGTGCGCTGGTGCTGCAGATTTCCGGCACCTGGGATGCCCTCGCGCGCCTGGAAACCGGCTTGCCGGGCCTGGCCAAGAAGCACGACTTCACCGTCAACGTGGTGCGCAGCGCGGCCCTGGAGAACCGTCCCCAGGCCCTGCCTTATGTAGCGTACGTGAGCTCGGCCTACCGCTCGGACATCGTCAATGAGCTGTGCCAGTTCTTTATCGACCACAACGTCGAGCTGGAGAACCTCACCTGCGACACCTACCAGGCGCCACAAACCGGCGGCACCATGCTCAACGCCACGTTCACCGTGACCTTGCCGGCCGGCGTGCAGATCAGCTGGTTGCGCGACCAGTTCCTGGACTTCGCCGATGCCTTGAACCTCGACGCACTGATCGAGCCGTGGCGCCCACAGAACCCAATGTAAGGAAGTTTTTTCATGGCGGTAGTCATCGACAAACCCGTAGCCGATTTCGAAGCCCAGGCCACCAGCGGCCAGACCTTCAGCCTCGCCGCTCTCAAGGGCAAGCAGGTGGTGATCTACTTCTACCCGAAGGACAGCACCCCGGGCTGCACCACCGAAGGCCAGGGTTTCCGTGACCAGTACGCGGCATTCAAGGCCGCCAACACCGAGGTGTTTGGCGTGTCACGTGACAGTGTGAAGTCTCACGAGAACTTCAAGGGCAAGCAGGAATTCCCCTTTGAGCTGATCAGCGACAAGGACGAAGCGGTTTGCCAACTGTTTGATGTGATCAAGCTGAAGAAGCTGTACGGCAAGGAATACCTGGGCGTGGATCGCAGCACTTTCCTCATCGATAGCGAAGGTGTGCTGCGCCAGGAATGGCGTGGCGTGAAAGTGCCGGGTCATGTGGATGCGGTGTTGGCGGCGGCGCAGGCTTTGAACAAGGCTTGATTGCTGCTGCGACCTTTGGATTGTCAGCGCCGGCAAGCCGGCTCCTATAGTGGTTACGCATTTCCCTGTAGGCGCCGGCTTGCCGGCGATGG